>NZ_JAWLHP010000004.1:0-55308 GCF_041690275.1 Thioalkalivibrio sp. | reverse complement strand
CGGGCCGTAGGAGCGGCTTCCAGCCGCGATCCCCACCCACCGCCGCATCGCGGCCAGAGGCCGCTCCCACCACCCACAGCCGCAGGAACGGGCCGCAGGAGCGGGCTGTAGGAGCGGCTTCCAGCCGCGATCCCCGCGCCCCCCCACCACCGCATCGCGGCCAGAGGCCGCTCCCACCACCCATCGTCCCTGGCACCCCAGACCGGAACCAATAAAAAAGGGTCCGGGCCTTTGCCAGACCCGGACCCTGCCACACACCTCTGAAACCGGATCAGAAGCCCTTCGACCAGCCCACCCAGGTCTTCAGGTCGTCGGAATTGACCGTTCCCAGGGCGTCGCCCTCATCGATATCGGCATATTCGAAGTTGAGCGAGAACTCGCCAAGATCGCCGGCATCCTTCGCCAGATTCACCGCAAAGTGCGAGTAGCTGGCATCCCCCACATCGGCGCTGCCGTCGTTATCGAAGTCGTAGTATCCCAGGGTTAGCCCGAGCGAGAAGTCCTCGGGAAGCGGGAGGCCCGCGCCGACATAGTAATAGGCATCCCCGGAATCGAACAGACCGTCGTCATTGTCGCTGTTGATGGTGTACGCAAGGCCCGCGTAGAACATCTCATAGCTGAGCTCGCCGTAGATCTCGCCGAAATCGATACTGTCCGGCGCATCGGGGTAGGCATAGTAGACATAGCCCACGTCATAGCCGATGCCATTGGCCACCTCACCCGCGAACCCGAGATAGAGGTCCAGCTCGTAGCTGGTTCCATCGTCGAAGTCGACATTGGAGGTCCAGGCGCCGGCATAGAACCCGGAGGCGTCCTCGAAGTCGACGCCGCCCTGAACGGCTGCGGAGTCGAGGGTCTGCGTCACACCGCGGAAGTAGTAGTTGGAGACCACACCGATATTGGCGGACATCTCCGCGGTGGCGGTGGCGGTCATCGCAAGGCCGCCGGTCGAGACCGCCGCGACGACAGCGGCGGAGAGGGCGGAACGGGTCAGTTTCTTCATGGGTCGTGCTCCTGATGGAAGTGTTGTGCAGTGACCAGTCGGCGGTCGGTTGTCATCTGTCGTTCATCGACGCCCAGACCCCTGCATGAGCTGTGCCAACCAGTACCGGGCCCCGAAAATCGGCTTCTTACAACACATGTCGCCCTGGTACGACACCCTGATGCCCCAAGCCGGGGCGGCTGTCCCGGGAATGCGCACCGTTCCAGTGCATCTGCGCCCGCAGGCCTCGGCTGCGGGCGCCAGACGCCGGATGCGGCCATCCACCCATGCGGCCGTCGCACGCGGCGCCAGACCGATTGTCTCTCGGCCCCTTTTCGCCCAGACTCGAAGCCCTTATGAAGCCAGACGCACGTTCATGAGCGACACTTTGCCCGGCTACGACGAGATCCCCTACGAGAGCTTCCCGATCACCGAGACCCACCCCGACCGGCTGGCCGTGATCGGCCGCCTCTTCGGGCTGGCGGCCCCGGATCCGGCCCGCTCGCGGATCCTGGAACTAGGCTGCGCCGCCGGCGGCAATCTCCTCCCGATCGCCTTCCATCTTCCGGACACCCGCTGCACCGGGGTGGAGCTCTCCCGCGCGCAGGCGCTCGAAGGAGCGGAAACCAGCCGGGCGCTGGGCCTCGATAACGCCGAGATACGGCATCAGGACATCCTGCAGGTCCCGCTGGCGGGCGAGCCGTTCGACTACATCGTCGCGCACGGCGTGTTCTCCTGGGTGCCCACTGCGGTGCAGGAACACATCCTCGCCCTCTGCGGCGCCCGGCTCGCTCCCGGGGGCATCGCCTACGTCAGCTACAATGCGCTGCCCGGCGGACGGCAGCGCAGCATGCTCAGGGACATGCTGCTGCATCACGTGCGCGACATCACCAGTCCGCGCGAGCGCCTGGCCGGTGCGCGCGAGATGCTGGCCTTCCTCGCGACCCCGCTCAGGGACACGCCGCCGGGCCACGACTGGCTGCGCAAGGAGCTGGAGCGACTGCAAGCCGCCCGCGACAGCTATCTCTACCACGAGTACCTGGAGGAGACGAACGAGCCGGTGCTGTTCCGCCAATTCGTGGACCGCGCGGCAGCGCACGGACTCCAGTACCTCGCCGACACCCGTCTGCACACGATGTTTCCGTCCACCCTGGGGGCGGATGCGGAGGCGAGCCTCGCGCGCTTCGATGACCTGACGGTTGCGGAGCAATATGCGGATTTCCTGACGCTGCGCCCGTTCCGCCGGTCCCTGCTGTGCCGGAGTTCGGAACCGCTGACGCGCGAGATCGATCTGGACCCGCTGTTCGCCCTGCCCCTGTACACGGATCTCGCGCCGGACCAGGAGGGGGTCTTTCGCAACGCCGCCGGCCGGTCCTTCCGGGTCGAACCCCCGCTGCTCCGCGCCGTGATCGAGTCGCTGAGCGAGGCCTTTCCGCGCGCACGACTCCTGGAGGAGATCATGCCCGAGGCATCCGAACGGGCGGCCCGGTCCGGACATGCACCGACGTCCGGAGATCTCCGGTCCCTGCCGGAGCAACTCTTCAGTCTTTTCGCGTCCGCCGGCCTGCAGGTCACGCTCTGCCCTCCGGATCCCGTGATCAGCGCGATGCCTGCCGGATCAGGACCCCGGGCCACAGACCTGGCGCGAACGCTCGCGGAACGGGGCGAGCGCCTGATCCCGACCGCCCGGCACCAGTCTCTCCAGCTCGATCCCGTTTCCACCCGCATACTGGCCCGGCTCGACGGAAGCCGCGAGCCGGCGGCACTGGTGGAGGACCTGATCGCGGCCGCCGCGCGTGATCCCGAACTGACGCGGGAACTGGGCGCCGCCACACCGGACCGCCAGCGCGAACGGCTGGAGGCACGCGTGAGCGGCCTGCTGGCGCTGCTGGAGCGTCACGGCCTGCTGGTTGCGCTACGATAGGGGCAGTCGCAGACACGCAAGAGACCTTCCAACCATTATTCAGGGATGGAGACATGACACTATTCGGGCTCCTGGAAGAATACCTGCGCGAAGGAACCCTGAACGTGCAGCTGCCGGACGGTACCCGGCGCCGCTTCGGATCCGGACAACCCGAGGCGGGCATCGTGCTCAACGAGCCCTCGACCCTCCGGCGCATCGCCGCGGATCCCGGCTTCGAGTTCGGCCAGACCTACATGGAGGGCGGCTGGACGCCAGGTGACGAGGGCCTGCGCCCCCTGCTCCACCTGACCATGAGCAACTTCGCGGAGATGTTCGCCCAGCAGCGCCGGCAACCGCTGGGGCTGGTGCGCAAGGTCCTGCAGCAGGGAAACCGGGTGCGCCGGGCCTATCGCAACGTGTCCCATCACTACGATATCGACGAATGGCTCTTCCGCCGCTTCCTCGACGACGGGATGTTCTACTCCTGCGCCTACTTTGCGCAGCCGGACATGAGCCTCGAAGCGGCGCAACAGGCGAAGTGCCGCCACATCGCGCTGAAACTGCGCCTGGAGCCCGGGATGCGGGTGCTGGACATCGGCTGCGGCTGGGGCGGGCTTGCGATGTACCTCGCCTCCGAGTTCGACGTGTCCGTGGACGGGCTGACCCTGTCCCAGGAGCAGCTGCGCGTCGCGCGGGAGGAGTGCGCCCGGCGCGGCCTCGACGACCGGGTCGCGTTCCACTTCCGGGATTACCGTGAACACCGGGAACAGTATGACCGCATCGTCAGCGTCGGCATGTTCGAGCACGTGGGGCAGCCCTATTACGGGGCCTTCTTCCGGCAACTCGGCGAACTGCTGAAGGAGGACGGCGTCGCGCTGTTGCACACCATCGGCCGCACCTGCGGCCCGGGCACCACCAATGCCTGGCTGCGGCGCTACATATTCCCCGGCGGGTACACCCCGGCCCTGTCCGAACTCTCCGCGGCGCTCGAGCAGACCCCGCTGATGGTCACCGACCTGGAGGTCTGGCGATTGCACTACGCGGAGACCCTGGCAGAGTGGTATCGGCGCTTCCAGTCGGTGCGGACGGAGGTCGCCGAGCGCTTCGACGAGCGCTTCTGCCGGATGTGGGAGTTCTATCTCGCCTCCTGCGAGGGCACCTTCCGCTTCTGGGACCAGGTCGTCTTCCACGTCCAGATGGCGAAGCGGCACGACGCGGTGCCGATCACCCGTGATTACCTGTGCCGCCCCTGACCAGGTCGAAGAGATGAACCGGCGGCGAATCGACGAGGGGCTGGTGATCGTTGGGCTGGTGCTGATCGGCATCGGAACCTACGCGCTGTACACCGGCGAGGTCTTCATCAGCCGACTCACCGTCAGCGAGGGACAGAGCCTTGGCGGAATCGGCGCGCTCGCCATCGGCGCGATCTTCATCGCCGCCGGCGTCTACTTCCTGATCCAGTCCCGGAAGTGATGGATGGCGGGGCCCGAACCCGCCGCCTCAGGACCCGGGCCCCGAAGCGGGCTCGCGCCCGGTCAGCAGATCGCGCAGCGTCAGGGAATCCAGGACCTCTGAGCGCCTGCGTTCAATCCGCTCGACCAGGGACTCCACCGTGCCCGGACCCTCCATGCGCCGATAGAGGTAATCGTCTTCCTGGTGGCGCAGAGCGTTCAGGATCTCGTTGACCGGGATCGCGGCCAGATCCCGACCGGGCAGATAGCGCGGATCGTCCTCGCCCGTGACCACCAGCAGTCCCGAACGCTCGAGCGCATCCGCCGGCCCGGCCAGGACCCGGCTGGGCACTTGCAGCCGGTGGGCCAGATCTTCCAGCGCCGGCGCGCTATCTCCCTCCAGGAAGCGATGACCCACCTCGGCCATCAGGTGCATCCCAAGGCGCTCGCGCATCGCGGCCGAGGGCGGCTCGCCGGCGCCGCGTACCCGGATGTACTCGGGATTCTGTATGTAGAAGGCGATCATCGACCCGACCAGCAGGATCAACCAGGCAAGGTAGACCCAGATCAGCAGCATGATCACGATCGCAAAGCCCGAGTAGATCGCGTCATAGCGCGTGGAGCCGGCCACGATCGTGGCGAAGCCCCAGCCCACCGCCTGCCACAGGATCCCGGCGATCAACGCGCCGATCAACGCGGGCATCAACCGCACGCGCGTATTCGGAACGAACATGTAGATGAAGGTGAAGGCACTCACGATCAGCGCGAACGGGAGCAGGGTGGAGGCCGTCTCGAACAGCATGCCGAGCGGCTCGACCGCGGTCACCCGCTGCATCAGCGTCGAGGACATTACCGTCGCCGTGACCCCCAGCGCGGATACCACCAGCAACGGCCCGATCATGATCACCGACAGATAGTTGCTGAAGCGCTGACCGAAACTGCGCATGCCCTCAACGTGCCAGATGCCATTGAAGGCCTGTTCGATCTTCTGCACGAGCGCGATAACGGTGTAGACGAGGAACATCAGGCCAACGAACCCGAGGACTCCGACCCGCATGTTGTCGACGAACTCCAGCACGTTCCGGGTGATCTCCACGCCCTGTGGGCCGAGTGGCTGCAGCAGGTTCAGCATCACGGGCTCCACCGCATTGTGGGCACCGAAGGCCTTCAGGACCGAGAATGACAGCGCCAGTAGCGGCACCATCGACAGCAGCGTGGTGTAGACCAGGCTCATCGCCCGCAGGGTCAACTGGCCTTCCGTGGCCTCGCGCACGATGCCGCCGATTCCGCGCACGACACCGATCGCCAGCGCCTGGCTGCGCGGGAGCGTCGCGAGGTCCGCGCGGTTCAGCAGCTCGTCGGCCCGCTCGCGCCAGCGGCCCAGGCGCCCCGGCTCGGCCTTCCCCCGGCTCACTTCTGACGCCAGTTGCCGTTCCCGTCCTGGTACCAGTATCCGGATGGCGCCTCCTCCACCCACACACGGGCAAAGGTCTCGCGGATCTGGTCCTCCCAGTCCGGACGGTCATTGGCCCGGGCGATCTCCTGGTACAGGGCCCGGCGGTCCGCATTCTCCTCGTTCACCAGCCGCTGAACCCGGGAGCGTTCCCGCAACGGCACGTCGGAGAGATCCCGGACCTCGACGAAACCGTCACGTGCGAACCCGATGGCACCGCTACGCAGGTAGGGGACCAGTTCCGCACTGCGCGAGCGCATGGATGCCCGCAGCCGGTTGATGGCGGGACTCTCCGCGCGCAGGTCGGGCGTCTGCGCGGAGGCCGGCGCGACCAGCCTGTCGAGGCCCCAAGCGACCGCCGGCATGATCAACGGCGTGATGCCGCGGCTCGTCGGCTCGGGCCCGGCATCCGGCTCGTTTGGTGGCTTGGCATCGGGCGCCTCGAGGACATCCCGGACGATGGTCCTGGCGGCCTCCTCGGCGGCAGCGGCGGGGAAGTAGATGTGGATCGTTACGCAGGCGCTGGCCACCAGCACCACCACCAGTATCGCGAACATGCGACTCAGGTCCCTCATTACGCTTCTCCTCTGCGCAGGGCGCAGCCACGGGGGAACTCCCTTTTCTGCGATTACTGTACAACAGCCGTGTGACCTTCTCGAACGGTGTTCAGGCGCCGCATCAGTTCCGGCCAGTCCACCCGCCGGTTGTGGCCGATCACGTCGATTCGCGGCAGTCCCCCGCCCTCCACCAGCACAAAGGTACCGTCCGGGCGCTCCCCGACCCCCGAGGCCAGGCAGACGTCGCCGTCGAGATCGCAGTCGAACCCCAGTCTGCGGTAGGCAAAGGCGTCGAACAGGCGCAGGAAGGTCGCCGCCAGCCTGCCCTGGACCCCACCGCCGATCGCGGTGAGATTCTCGACCGCACGCTGGCTGATCCGGCGGCGTCCCGGATCTTCTTCGGGTGTGGCCAGAGACAGGTGCATCCGGTGCGGCCCCCACTCGACCAGCAACAGGTCCTCGACGGTCCCGGAAAGACGCCCCTCGATCCGGCCGAAGTCCAGGGCGCTCGTCAGAAGATCCAGTTCGAGCCGCCGCACCTGTGCCGAGACCTCCAGTTCGGGGGTCACCCCGAACAGGTTGCGGATGCGCAGACCACTGAGCACGATCTCGCCATCGAAGACCTCCACCAGCAGCTGGCCATCGACGCGCAGGCCGTCGATGTCATAGAACACGCGCGGGACGATGCCGGCCAGCGTGCCGGAAAACCGGGGCCAGCCAACCGCCTCGGTCAGCCGTTCCAGGCTCAGGGCACGGATGCCGCCCTCGAACTCGATCTCCGGCCCCTCGGAGCCCCAATGCAGACGGAAGTGATCCACGCCCGCACCGCCGTCCAGCACCGGAACGAACAGCGGCTCCAGCAGCCGAAGGCCGCGAGGCTCGAGCTGGAAGTCCATCCGGAAGGGGCCGACCGGCAGACCACGGACCTCGCCGGCGGCCACGGCAATCGACGATTCCCGGGCCACCCCCTCATCGCTCCAGGCGACACTGCCGGCGGAACCCGTCAGCCCGAAGCGGCCGAACTCATCCCTCAGTCCCAGGTCCTGCCAGAAGGCCGTCAGCGCCCGGGCACGACCCTCCGATAGGCGCAAGCGGCCGCGGGTCTCGCCCTCGAAACGGCTGCGGCCAAGGACGGTGCCGACAAGCAGTGGTTCAACCAGTATCCTGCCCGCGAGATCCAGGCGTCCGATCTGCCACGCGATCTCGCCACGCTCGAGCCGGTCGCCCGAGTGCACCAGCCCCGTGCCCTGCAGAAGGGTGTGCCCTGCGAGCGCCGCTTCTGCCGAGGCCGCGCGCCACGCCCTGGGGCGCGGATGCCGGGGGACGGGCTGCAATGAAGAAACCGACAAGGCCACCGGTCCTGCCTCTCCGAGATCCAGAAACCAGGGCTCGAAGAATGCCGCGCCCTCCGTGAACCGGGCCTGAACATCGTAGCCTCCCGCGCCGTGGGCCAGTCTCCCGGACCCGGACAGGCCCTCCGCGGCGTGCAGCCCGGCGGGATCACTGAAGCCCAGGCCCGAGACGGACAGATCCAGCTCCACGATCGGCAGCCGCCCGCGGGTATCGATACGGCCGGCAGCCCGCGCGAACCCGGCGTCGATTGCGACCGGCATCTTCAGCGGCAGCAGGCCGGAGTCCGCCAGCATCGGCAGATCCAGCCCGTCCAGGTCGAGGTCCACGCGCAGCCCGGCAGCCCCAGCGACACCGCTGACGTGTCCGTGACCGCGGAACAGGCCCGGCCAGGGTGCCGAAAAGCGCAACGAGTCCGCCTCCCGGTCCCAGTCGAAGTTCAGCCTTGCCGCGTCGAGACGCCACCCGTCTCCCCGTGCGGTCAGGCGGCCATCGGCACAGGCCAGCCGCCTCGCGGTGACCTCCACGCGCGGGCAGTCGAGGCGGAGGCCCTCGACCACACCCACCGGGTCGGCGAGGCGCAGGCGGTCGGCCCGGACCTCGAAGCGGGGCTCAGGCCCGACCCAGGAGACATGGGCACGCAGGTTGCGTGCATCGAAGGCCTCGTGGACCATCGAGCCGATGTCCACCTCCAGCGAGAGGCCGGACTCGGGCCAGCCCGGGGCCGGCACTGCGGCGAACAGCGGAATCGAGGCCAGCACCCCCAGGCGGCGACGGCCGGCTCCGTTGATCATCCCGGATGGGACGAACCGGAGATCCCGACCCCGTCAGCGGTCAGCAGCGTGACGTGCATACCGCCCCCTGCTCCGTCAGCGCCGACCCGATGCGGACCCCGGACGGTGAACCGCAGCATGGCTCGACGCAGAAACGCCCATCTGACCCGTGATCGCAAGGAAGGCGTCCATCAGCCCTGCCGGTCCAGCTCGCAGAGCCGCTCCTTCTCCGGCGGCAGGTTGTCGGGGCAGACGCCGCAGCCCACGTTGCCCGGCAGGGCCCAGTCGATCTTCTTGGGATAGGGCAGATCCATGCCGTCCATGATCTGCACGAACTCCTCCAGGCTCTTGCCCTTGCCCAGCCGGGGATTCCGGAGCTTCTCCTGACCGATCGTGGTGATCTGCCGCTCCTCGTAGTCGTGTGCCGGATACACCAGCGTCTCGTCGGGCAGCGTGAAGAACTTGTCGTGGATGGAGTGATACAGGGTGGTGGCATCACCCGACTGGAAATCGGTACGCCCGCAGGCCTCGATCAGCAGCGCATCGCCCGAAAACAGCATCGGCAGGCCCCCGTGATCCAGCAGATACGCGTGGTGGGCATCGGTGTGCCCCGGGGTGAACAGCGGGTTGAGCACCAGGTTCCCGATGCGCATCGGTTCCCCCTCGCGCAGCCCGATGTCCCGACAGGGCAGTTCGTCCAGTGCCGGACCCGCAAGCTTGCAGCCGGTGTGCTCGCGCAGCATCCGTCCGCCGGTAATGTGATCGGCGTGGATGTGCGTCTCGATCGCGTAATCGAGGTGCAGGCCCAGCTGCTGGAGGGTCTCCAGATCGCGTT
This sequence comes from Thioalkalivibrio sp., assembly GCF_041690275.1. Taxonomy (NCBI): domain Bacteria; kingdom Pseudomonadati; phylum Pseudomonadota; class Gammaproteobacteria; order Chromatiales; family Ectothiorhodospiraceae; genus Thioalkalivibrio; species Thioalkalivibrio sp. The sequence continues at coordinate 46,004 of NZ_JAWLHP010000004.1, read as the reverse complement.
CCACCGTCTCGATCACCGGGTCGATCACCGCGGTGATGCCGGTGTCGGGGCAATGGAGCAGGTAGGTGTAGGTCGACGATTCGGGTTCGAACAACTGTCTGAAGATCATTGGCCTGTCTCCTCCGGTGGCAGCTCTACGTGCTTGGGTCCCGCGCGAAGCACCGAGTTCCGCGCAGTACCCGACCAGCCGTGCGCCTGGCTGTGGACGGTAGCCGATTTGGCTATCATGCCGCATCCCGAGACTGTGTACATGGAGACGTCCGATGCAATCGAGCGAAGTCGCCGAAATCATCCGTTCCCGTCTGCCCGAGGCCGAAAAGGTCGAGGTGACCGGCGGCGAAGGCAAGTTCGAGGCCCTGGTGGTCAGCCCGATGTTTGCCGACATGAACGCGGTGAAGAAGCACCAGACGGTCTATGCCACCGTCCGCGACGAGATCGCCAGCGGGGCCGTGCACGCGCTGTCCATCCGCGCGCTGACGCCGGAGGAGTACAGCGCCTCCTGATGGGAACGGCGGACACGTCCGTGACGGATGAGCGGAGTCCCGATGCCGGGCAACCCTCGGCCCGGCATCGCTGCACCCCGGGGCACCTGCCCGCCCTGCAGGAACTGCTGGGAAGGTTCGGGATCGGCCTGGCGGTGCATTCCGAGGATGGCCATCTTCCGGGCAGCTTCTGGGGTGAACCCGAGGCGGGGATCGTCCGCGGCACCCTGCACGTCCGTCCCGACACGCCGGTGCACTCTGCCCTGCACGAGGCCTGCCACCTGATCTGCATGGATCCGGCACGCCGCGCAGGGGTGCATACGGACGCGGGCGGCGACGATCTGGAGGAGTCCGCGGTCTGCCGCCTGCAGGTGCTGCTGGCGGGTCACCTGCCGGGGATCGGACGGGCTGCGCTGATGGATGACATGGACGCCTGGGGCTACAGCTTCCGCCTCGGTTCGACCTCCGCCTGGTTTCACGAGGACAGCGGGGACGCGGACGCCTGGCTGCGCGGCCACGGCCTGGTCGATGCCGACGGCCGGGTCCGCTTCCGCACGCGCGGCCAGCCCTGACGATCGCTCCCGTCACCCGCTTGCGGGACGAATCCGCCGGGATCCGATCTCGAACCGACGAATGCCCGGCCTAACGCGTTCGGGTGGGCGCGCGCCGGTAACCCGACCCGGCGCCCGGAGTCATGCACGGACTGGCGCCGGCTGGCATAGTAGGCGCGCAACGATGCCGGCAGCATCGGCAGAACCGCAGACGGAGCAAGCCATGGAGACCCCGAAACGAGTCCGCCAGGGAGAGAAGATGCGCGCCGAGGAAAAGGTGGCGCGCATTCCCGTGAAGATCACGCCCACCGAGCGGCCGCTGCGCAAGCCGCGCTGGATCCGCGCCCAGAGTCAGGCCGCGCCGGGTGTTCAGCGGATCAAGCGCATCCTTCGCGAGCAGCGGCTGCACACGGTCTGCGAGGAGGCGAGCTGCCCCAACCTGGGTGAATGCTTCGCGCACGGGACCGCGACCTTCATGATCATGGGCGACATCTGCACCCGACGCTGCCCCTTCTGCGACGTGGCACACGGCCGCCCGAACCCCCTGGATCCGGATGAGCCAAGGCATCTGGCCGAGACCATCCGTGCCATGGACCTGCGCTACGTGGTGATCACCTCGGTGGACCGTGACGACCTGCGCGACGGCGGCGCCGCCCACTTCGTGGCCTGCATCCGCACGGTGCGCGAACAGAACCCGGACATCCGCATCGAGATCCTGGTACCGGATTTCCGCGGCCGCGTGGACACCGCCCTGGACATCCTGCGGAAGGCGCCCCCCGACGTCTTCAACCACAACCTGGAGACCATCCCGAGGCTCTATCGCAAGGCCCGGCCGGGCTCCGATTACCGGGCCTCGCTGGAACTGCTGCGGGCCTTCCGCGCGGAGCATCCCGGAGTACCCACGAAATCGGGACTGATGCTCGGCATCGGCGAGACGCGCGAGGAGCTGCTCGAGGTCCTGCGGGATCTCCGCGATCACGGCTGCGAGATGCTGACCCTGGGACAGTATCTGCAGCCCAGCCGGCACCATCTCCCGGTCGAGCGCTATCTGGAACCCGCCGAGTTCGACGAGCTCGCGGACCGTGCACGCGAGATGGGCTTCCGGCAGGTGGCCAGCGGCCCAATGGTGCGCTCCTCCTATCACGCGGACCTGCAGGCCCGGGAAATTGTCGGCGACGCGCCCCTGGCAGCTGGCCAGGACTAACGGTCACGTCCGGGCGAGCACGCGAACCAGCGGTTCGGGCAGCACAGGCGCGGCTTCGGTCGGGCATTCCAGCAATTCCGCCAGCCGCGTCTCCAGCCTCGCCGCGACCCGTTGCGGGTCGGCCTGCACACCGAGGCATTGCATTGAGGTAACGGCCAGCCCCGGATAGCCGCAGGCATCGATGCGCTCGAATGCCGCGAGGCCCGGACCCACGTTCAGCGATAGCCCGTGCATGCTGAATCCGTGCCGCACCCGCAGGCCCAGCGCGGCGATCTTCGCGCCGTCCACGTAGACACCGGGCGCATCCGAGCGGGCCTCGGCCGGAATGCCCAATTCCGCGAGGCTGTCGATCACGACCTGCTGCAGCAGATCCACCAGAGCGCGTACGCCGAGACGATGGCGGCGCAGATCCAGCAGCGTGTACAGCACGATCTGGCCGGGGCCGTGAAAGGTCACCTGCCCGCCCCGGTCCACCCGGATCACCGGTATCGCCCCGGGCGCCCGCAGGTGGCCGGGGCGCGCATTGCGGCCGAGGGTGAAGACGGGCGGGTGCTCCACCCTCCAGAGCTCGTCGGGCGTTGCCTGCGCGCGCTCGTTCAGCTGCAGCTGCATCGCCCGCCATACCGGCACGTACGGCTGCCGGCCGAGCCGGTAACAGCGCAGCGGCGGGCAGGTCACGCGGGCCGGAGGGTCAGACCGAACTTTCCGCATGGGCCACTAGTGGCCCATGCGGAAAGTTCGGTGACTATGGAGCACAGCCAGAAGGGCCGGAGCAAGGAGGGCAAGTGCAGGAATAGTGGGCCTATTTCAAACTTGCCCAACGCAGCGCCGGCGCTTCTGGCGAAGCGATCTGGTACCGAACCTTCCGCATGGCCCACTAGAGCACCATCCGGACGCCGGGACAGGCGCCCAGTGCCCGGTACAGGCCATCCAGCTGCTCCTGGCTGGTTGCGGTCAGGGTGATGGTCACTCCGACGTAGTTGCCGGCCGACGACTCCCGGTGCACCACATCCACCGTGTCGGGTTCCGGCACGTGCCCGGCGATGCAGGCCTCCACCGCCTCGAGGAATTCCTCGTGGGCCTCGCCCATCACCTTGACCGGAAAGCGGCAGGGGAAGTCGAGCAGGGTGTCGCGATCATCCGTCATCGTACGGCTCCGGCATCTTCGATTCCCAGCGATCGGTCGCGGGCGCAGCGAAAGATCTCGAGCGCACGCCGCCAGACCGGACACGGCCGCCCTCCTCCAACCGGCCTGCCGTCGAGCGAGGTCACGGGCACCAGTTCCCGGGTCGAACTGGTGACCCAGATCTCGTCGGCCGAGTGCAGGGCCTCTTGCGGCACGGGCGCCTCGCGGCAGTCCCAGCCCGTATCCCGCAGCGCGTCCAACAGGAATCGACGGGTGATCCCGGGCAGGATCGCGTGTCCGAGGGGTGGCGTGCTGACCGTGTCGCCGTGCACCACGAAGACATTGCTCGCGGCACCCTCGGTGACCCCCCCGTCGCGCAGCAGGATGGCCTCCACGGCCCCGCTCTCCACGGCCTGCTGGCGCGCGAGCACATTGGCCAGCAACGCGACCGACTTGATGTCGCAGCGTCCCCAGCGCTGATCCGGCAGCGTGATCGCGGCGATCCCCGCCTCGCCGGGATCCGCCCGAGTCTGCGCGATCGGGCTGACCATCGCGAACACGGTCGGAGCCGCGCTCGCGGGAAAGGCGTGATCCCGCGGCGCCGCGCCACGACTGACCTGCAGGTAGACCGAGCGGTCGCCGCCGGGATTGCGTTGCAGCAGCCCCTCGAGGATCGGTTCCCAGCCCTCGTCCAGCCCGGGTTCCGGCATGCGGATTCCGCCAAGCGACCGGCGCAGACGCTCGAGGTGCTCATCGAGCAGGAAGAACGCGCCCCGGTAACTCGGAATGACCTCGTAGACCCCGTCAGCGAACAGGAAACCGCGGTCCAGCGGCGAGATCGAGGCCTCCTCGGGGGGCAGGAAGGCACCATTGAGGTAAACGATCACGCCGGTTCAGAACGGCCAGGCGGAACGCAGGCCCAGCGCGGCGCTGTCCCAGACCCAGCGGAACATGCCGCCCGACTCCACCGGCGCCAGGGCCACCAGCGGCTTGCGGTCCAGCATCTCGCCACCCAGCGTCACGATCACCTCGCCCAGCGTCTCACCCGCGTCGATCGGCGCCTGGTGCGGACCCCACAGTTCCATGGTGGCCTCGAGACGCTCGGCCTGCCCCTGTGGCAGCACCACCCAGAGTGGCTCCGCGAGTCCGGCCTGCACCGAGGTGCTGGCCCCCTTGTACACCCGCGGCTCGTTCAGCACGACGCCCTCCTCGAAGAGCTTGCGGGACTCGAAGAAGCGCATGCCCCAGTTGATCAGCGCCTGGGACTCGTTGGCACGGATGATGCCGCCGCGCTGGTGGTTCGGGGCGTCGATCCCCATCACGACCGCGATCAGGCGGCGATCATTGCGTTTGGCGGAAGACACGAGATTGTATCCCGCGCCCGAGGTCCAGCCGGTCTTCAGGCCATCGAAGCTCTCGTCGCGCCACAGCAGCAGATTCCGGTTGGACTGCTCGATGTCGTTGTAGCGGAACGACCGTTCGCTGTAGTAGCCGTAGAGCTCGGGGAAGTCCCGGATCAGTGCCCGGGCCAGACGGGCCATGTCGGCGGGGGTCGTATACTGCGCCTCGTCACTGGGCAGACCATGCGGATTCGTGAAGTAGGATCGGTGCATGCCCAGGGCCCGGGCCTGGGCGTTCATCAGGTCCACGAAGGCCCCTTCCGAGCCGGCCACCAGTTCCGCCAGGGCGGTGGAGGCATCATTCCCGGATTGCACGATCATCCCGCGCAGCAGGTCCTCGACCGGCACCTGGTCCCCCACCTCGATGAACATCCGCGAGGCACCTTCCTTGCCGGTGCGCCAGGCGCGCTCGCTGACGGTCACCAGGTCATCGAGGCCGATCTTGCCCGCCTTGATCTCGCCGAAGACCACGTAGGCCGTCATCAGCTTGGTCAGGCTGGCCGGCTCGCGCTCGAGGTCGGGATCCAGCGCCGCGACCGGCAGGCCGGAATCGAAGTCCAGGAGGATGTAGCTCTTGGCGGTGATATCGGACGGCGGGCGCGGGGTCACGGCCAGCGCCGCGGCACCGTTGGCACCCGCGGTGCCTGGCGTGGGCAGCGTCTGGGCCATCGCCGCCAGCGAGACAAGCGCCAGCAGCAGCGGGCCGGCGAAGCGCAGAACGGATTTCATCATTGGACACTTAACCTGAAGATCGAAGCGGTGAACGGATTGCCGGGATCGCGACTGGCGCGCCACGAAGCGGAGGCCGCGTGACGGGTCCCGGCGCCGGCCATTCTATCCCGAGCGCGCGGTCTCTGCCCGGTTCGGGCGGGATCGGCGCATCACGCCGTTCGTGCCGGTGGACCCGGGCCGCCGCGGTCTCACCTCGCCTCATCGACCACGACGCGGTAATCCTGCAGCGCGGCCTGGTGCAGACGCTCGGCGACCTCCTGAACCGCCGATGCATCCGCCAGGGGCCCGATGCGCACGCGGTGCAGCGGTGCATCCGGGTTACCGGCGACGGTGGTGACGCGCACATCGTCAAAGCCGAGGGCGCGCAGGTCGTTCCCGATCCTTTCCGCAGCGTCGCGGTCGGCAAACGCACCCACCTGCACATAGCTGGCCGAAATCGTCTCGCCGTTGCCCGGCTCGCTCCCGGCCGGCTGCGCAGGGGGCTCGACCTGGGCGACGCGCACCGGCTCCGGAGCCAGGTCGGAAGGCCCCACCGCTCGGATCCGCACCGGCGCCACTCCCTCCTCGATGATCCCCAGGCGATGCGCGGCCGTGTAGGAGAGATCGATGATCCGTCCGCCGACGAACGGACCGCGATCGTTCACGCGCACGATCACGCGCCTGTCGTTGTCCAGGTTCGTCACCTCAACGAAGCTCGGTAGCGGCAGCTGGCGGTGCGCCGCGGTCATCGCGAACATGTCATAGGGTTCGCCACTGGAGGTCCGGCGGCCGTGGAACTTGGTCCCGTACCAGGACGCGAGTCCCCGCTCCTCGAAACCCGCACTGGAGTCGAGTGTCCGGTAGCGGCGCCCGAAGACCTCGTATTCCGGCGGATTCCCGTAACGGCTGCGCGGCTCGGCGCGCGGCACCGCGTCCGGTATCGCGGCCAGATCGACGGGCACTGCCGCGGGGTGGCCATCGGCCACGCGCCGGTCGGGGCTGCTTCCGCAGCCGGCGAGCATCAGGACCAGAAGACCGCCGGCCGTGAGCGGTATCAGCGCGCCGCTCGCGCGGATCATGGGCGCAGCGCCTCCGTCAACTGGTGCACCACCATCGCGTACAGAGGGCTACGGTTGTACCGCGTGATCACGTAGAAATTCGGGTAGCCGAGATAGAACTCGTGTCCATCCCGCCCCTCCAGCCGGATCAGCGAGAAGCGGCCGTCCGCGGGCACGGTCTCGACGGGGCGGACCCCGCGGGCCGCGAGTTCCTCCAGCGAGAACCGTGCCTGGTACCCCCCGCCGAGCAGGGCCTCGTGGGCATCGCCCTCGGCACGGGCCCGGGCCACTACCGGCTTGCCGGACTCCCAGTCGTGTTCGCGGAAGTAGTTCGCGACACTGCCGATCGCATCCGGCCAGGAGTTGATCAAGTCGCGACGGCCGTCGCCGTCGAAATCCACCGCATAGGCCCGGTAGCTCGACGAGATGAACTGTCCCCGTCCCATCGCGCCGGCGTAGGAGCCGCGTGTCTCCTGCAGGTCCAGGGACTCTTCCCGAGCCAGCTCCAGAAAGTGGCCCAGCTCGCTGCGGAAGAAGGTCTGTCGTGGCGGATAATCGAAGCCCAGGGTCACCAGAGCGTCGAGGACCCGGAAGCCACCGAGGTTGCGGCCGTAGTTCGTCTCGACGCCGATGATCGCCGCAATCAGCGCAGGATCGACGCCATAGCTCTCCTCGGCCCGCTTCAGCCAGTCCGCCTGCTCGCGCATGAAGGTCCGGCCGCGCTCGATCCGGAGATCGTTCACGAAGATGGGTCGATAGTCCTTCCAGGGTCGCGCCTCCGCGGGGCGCGAGATCAGGTCGAGGATGCGCTGTTGCGGCTCGACCCCGGCAAACAGCTGTTCCAGCGCGGCGCGCTCCATCCCCGACTCGACTTGTTCGTCGATGAAGGCCATGACCTCGGCGCGTTCGAGGTACGGAGGATCCCCGGCCCGGAACTCGGACTGCGAGACGGCAACGCCGGGCAGCGAACAGGCAGCGAGCAGCGATACGAACAGGCCCGAGATGCCGGCATGGGCCAGCAGACGGCCCGCCCGGGGCGGCGAGATTAGGGTCATCGATTCACCAGTCGCTGTCGGGAATGAACGGCCATCAGAATACCGAAGCCCACCATGAGCGTCACCAGAGAGGTGCCGCCGTAGCTGATCAGCGGGAGCGGGATGCCCACCACCGGCAGCAGGCCCGTCACCATGCCCATGTTGACGACCACGTACACCGCAAAGGTCAGGCTGATGGCGCCGGCGATCAGCCGGCAGAAGCGCTCCTGGGCCATCGCCGCGATCCACAGCCCGCGGCCCACGATCAGGAAGTACAGGGCCATCAGGAGCACCACGCCGAGGAACCCGAACTCCTCGGCGTAGACCGCGAACACGAAGTCGGTGGAGCGTTCCGGCAGGAACTGCAGCTGCGACTGGGTGCCGTTCAGCCACCCCTTTCCATAGAGGCCGCCCGAACCGATCGCGATCTTCGACTGGATGATGTGGTAGCCGGCGCCGAGCGGATCCGATTCCGGGTTCAGCAGGGTCAGTATCCGCTGCCGCTGGTAATCGTGCATCTGCGTCCACAGCAGCGGAATCACCGCCGCGATCGCGAGCCCCAGACCGAGGAACCAGCGCCAGTGGAGACCGGCCAGGAAGATCACCAGCAGGCCCGCCACACCGACCAGCAACGCGGTACCCAGATCCGGCTGACGCATGATCAGCAGCACCGGCACCAGGATCAGCACAGCCACCACCAGCAGGTCCACGAATCGCGGCGGAGCATTGCGCAGCGACAGATACCACGCCACCATCAGCGGCATTGCCAGCTTCATGATCTCCGAGGGCTGGAACCGGATCACGCCGAGATCGAGCCAGCGCCGGGCCCCCTTGCCGACGTCACCGAACAGCACCACCGCAAACAGCAGCCCCAGGCCCGCGAGGAACAGCCACGGAGATAGCGCGCGCAGGGTACTGATCGGGACCCTTGCCATCACGAGCAGCGCCAGCACACCCAGCGCAATGCGACCGATCTGACGCTGCAGCGCCTCCACGCTCTCGCCAGAGGCGCTGAACAGGACCGCAAGGCCGAGCATCAGCAGCACCGTGATCAGCACCAGCAGCGTGCCGTCCAGACGCAGGCTGCGCAACAGCCACTGGGAGGTGGTCAGCTCACGCCCGGTGACGCTGATCATGATCCTTCTCCCGCGGCCGCGACCTGGCCCCGGGACGACAGATAGAAGTCGATCACCTCGCGTGCGATCGGCGCCGCGACACGACCGCCGCTGCCCCCGTGCTCGACCAGCACGGCCACCGCGATCTCCGGAAGATCCGCCGGCGCATAGGCAAGGAACAGGGCATGATCCCAGAGCAGGCGATTCAGTTCCTCCTCCTCGTATTCCTGGTCCGGCGCGAGGCTGAAGACCTGGGCGGTACCGGTCTTGCCGGCGATGCGATATCCCGTGGGCGGGTCGCTGCCAATGCTGCCCCAAGCCGTTCCGTGGCGTGCGTGCACCGACTCGATCATCGCCTCGTGGATCGCGTCCCAGTGGGCGTCCCTCGCGATCACCGGAGCCAGGTGTCGGACGGGCTGGGTCACCGTCTCACCGCTGCTTCCGTCGCGGATCGCCCGAAGCAGCCGCGGCTGCACGCGCTGCCCCCGGTTTGCCAGCGTGCTGGCGACATCCGCGAGCTGCAGGGGCGTCGCCAGCAGGTAACCCTGCCCGATCGCGGTGATCACGGTCTCGCCCGGAAACCAGGGCAGATTCTGCACCGACCGCTTCCACTCCCGGCTCGGCAGAATGCCCGGACGTTCGCCGGTGGCGTCGATGCCGACGCGGCTGCCGATACCGAAGGCACCGAGCATCGGTGCCATGCGGTCGATCCCCAGCTTGTGCCCGAGGTCGTAGAAATACACGTCCGCGGACACCGCGATCGCCCGCGACAGGTCCACCCAGCCGTGGCCACCGCGCTTCCAGTCCCGGTAGCGCCGCCCGTGACCGGGCAGCTGGAAGTATCCGGTGGCAAACATCCTGCGCTCGGCCGTGGTCACTTCCTCTTCCAGACCCGCAAGGCCCACGAGGGGCTTCAGCGTCGAACCCGGCGGGTACTGTCCGCTGAGCGCGCGGTTGAACAGCGGCTCGTGCGGGTCTGACTGCAGTGCGTCGAAGGCCTGATGAGAGATTCCGTTCACGAAGGGATTCGGATCGAAGCCGGGTTTGCTGACCAGCGCCAGCACCTCGCCGGTGGCCGGGTCGAGCATCACCACCGCCCCGTCGTGTGGTGCCAGGGCGTCACGGGCCGCGCGCTGCAGTTCCACGTCAATGCTCAGGGTCAGGTCCTGCCCCGGCACCGGCGGCACAGCGGAGAGTTCGCGGATCACGCGTCCCTCGGCGTTGACCTCCACCTGCTTGTGGCCGGTGTTGCCGTGCAGGATGTTCTCGTAATAGCGTTCGACGCCGGTCTTGCCCGTGTGCGAGGTGCCGGCGTAATTGCGCGCATCCAGGCGCTGCAGGTCCCGCTCGTTGATGCGGCCGACGTAGCCGACCACGTGGGCGAAATCCTCTCCCAGGGGGTAGTGACGAACCGGTCGCGCCTGGATCTCCACACCGGGCAGCTCGGGCCGCGCCACCGCGATCCTCGCCACCGCCTCGTCGTCCAGATTCGCCTTCAGCAGCACCGGCTGGAAGGGCCGTCGCTGCCCCACTGACCCCCGGAAGCGTTCGATCTCCAGCGGCGACAGCTCGACCAGCGCGGACAGACGCCCCAGCAGCTCGTCGAGGTCGCCGGCCTGCTCCACGGTGACCTCCAGCTGGTAGGCCGGCCGGTTCTCCGCCAGCAGCACGCCATTGCGATCGAAGATCAGGCCGCGTGTCGGCGGAACCGGCTCGATGCGCAGGCGGTTGTTCTCGGACAGGGTGGTGAAATGCTCGTGCGCACCGACCTGCAGGGTGAACAGACGCACCCCGAGCGCCATCAGCAGCAGTGACAGGATCAACAGCGAGACGAGGACGCGGACAGAGAAAAGCCGCTGATCCCGCCCTTCCTCGTCGTAGGAATCCTGACGGTCAATCAACATGGGCTAGTGCATTCGCTCCGTCATCACGGGCGCGGATCGGCCGGGCCGCTACGCGGCCCGCGAAGGGAGCCGGGAGGCCCTCAGACCTTGCTCTTCTGGTAGCGCTTGTAGCTGGCCATGATCTCGGCCTTGGCCGCCTCGGCATCCGACCACCCCTCAACCTTGACCCATTTGTTGCGTTCCATCTCCTTGTAATGGCCGAAGAAATGGGTGATCTGATCAAGCAGCTCGCGCTGCACATCCTCCGGACCCTGAACGCGCTCGTACTGGGGATCCAGCTTGGTGACCGGCACGGACAGGACCTTGGAATCCGGACCCGCCTCATCCGCCATCTGCAGGAGCCCAACCGGCCGGCAACGCACCACCACGCCGGGAACCAGCGGGACCGGCGTGATCACCAGCACATCCAGTGGGTCGCCATCCTCGGCCAGCGTGTGCGGAACGAACCCGTAATTGCAGGGATAGAACATGGCCACCGTCATGAAGCGATCGACCATCAGCGCGCCGCTGTCCTTGTCGATCTCGTACTTGACGGGTTGTCCCAGTGCCGGAATCTCGATGACGACATTGAAATCGTTCGGCAAATCCCGACCGGCAACGATTTTGTTCAGATCCATGCCCGCACCCTCGTAGCTGATTTGACGCGCCATTATAACGGCGTTCCCGGCGAGAGGAATCGCCCTTGCGGGTCCTGTTCCCAGCAGGTATAAGTCGGCGGGCGGGAAGGCAGAACCGGGCGAACCCGCGCGCCAATCGGCGCGCCTGGCCGGGGCCGCGGATGTCGCGGTTTTCCGGGCGCCGGATACCCGTCGCGCCTGGCCCCGCGCCGGCCCGCCACAGGAACCCACTGATGCATTGCTCCGGACACAGCGCCCGCAGACCATGACGGCGAAGCGACCGTGCTCCGGAAGGCTCGTCCCGATGGCCGCTGCCATTGCCGTGGCCCTGACCCTGATCCCGGTGACCGGAGATGCGAACTACCTGTCTTCCTGCCGGGCACCCGCCTCCTCGTTCTGGCCGGAACTCCGCTCCCTGCCCCCGGAGGTGGTCGAGATCGAGGCGGATGCGATCGAGGCGATTCCCGGAGAACGGGTCCGCGCCCGTGGCGAGGTCCGCGTGTTCGCTGATGGCCGCCGGCTGGATGCGCAGGCCATTGATTACCGTATTCCCACCCAGACCGTGGAGACCGGGGAACAGACCAGGCTGTTCGACGGCGATTTCCTGGTCGAGGCCGACTCGGGCCGCTACCGGATCGACGACGAGACCGGGGAGTTCAATGACATCGACTACTGGCTGCGGTCGCGCCGGGCACGCGGGAGCGCGGATGATGCCGCCCAGGACGGGCCGGGGCGGGTGCGCCTGCGTGGGGGCAGCTTCACCACCTGCCCGGAGGGGGATGACAGCTGGTGGCTTTACGCGGACCGCATTCGCCTGGACCAGGAGACCGGACGCGGCCACGGCTACAACGTCTCGCTGCGCTTCAAGAATGCGCCGATCTTCTACACCCCCTACATCAATTTCCCGATCGACGACCGTCGCCAGTCGGGCATCCTGACGCCTTCGGCCGGATACAGCTCCCGATCGGGCCTGGATGTTGCCGTCCCATGGTACTGGAACATCGCGCCCAACTACGATGCCACGATCACGCCGCGCGTACTGTCCCAGCGCGGCCTGAAGCTCGAGACCGAGTGGCGCTATCTGCGTCCGCGCATGAGCGGCCAGATCGACCTCTCGGCCCTGCCCGATGACCAGGTGGCCGAAGAAGACCGATACCTCGTTCGCCTGCAGCACCGCGCTTCGATCCGTCCCGGGCTGTCCCTGCGGGTGGATGCCACCGAGGTGTCCGACCAGGACTACTTCCAGGACTTCGGCACCGACGCATTCTCCTCCAGCACCTCGGTGGTGGAACGCCGGGCGGACCTGACCTACAACCGGCCCGGCATTCGGCTGACCGGAAGGGTCCAGGATTTCCAGGTTCTGGATCCTACCCTGGCGCCAGGCCAGGAACCCTATCGCCGCCTGCCGCAGGTGCTGCTGGAAGCGGGTGAATCGAGGGAGAGCGGCCTGTTCTGGGATCTGCGTTCGGAGCTGGTCCGGTTCGACCGGAGCAACTCGGTGACCGGGCTGCGCTTCGACGTGGAACCGGAGATCGGATTCCGTCATGACACCGGGGGCTATTTCGTGGAGCCCCGCGTCGCGCTGCGCTACACGGGTTATGACCTCGACGGAAACCCGCCCGAAGTGGACACGAATCCAACCCGGACGATACCCCGGATGAGCATCGACGGTGGGCTCATCCTGGAACGGTGGCTGGACAGCGGCTCACTGCAGACGCTGGAGCCCCGGGTGTACTACGGCTACGTACCGTTCCGGGACCAGGGGGATATCCCGCGATTCGATACCTCCGAACGCGAGTTCAGCTTCGACAGCCTGTTCACCACCCGGCGCTTCGTGGGGGGGGACCGGGTCGGCGACACTCATCAGGTCACCACCGCGCTGACCAGCCGCATCATCGATCCGGGGACCGGCAGGGAACGCCTGAGCCTGTCTGCCGGACAGATCACCTACCTCGACGACCGCCGGGTCAGCCTGCGGCCAGGTGATCCCGCATTGCCCCGCAATCGCCCGCAACTGGCGGCGGAGGCGGTGGCACGCGTTGGCCGCAGCTGGCAGGCCCAGACCTCGGTGATCTTCGACACCGATCGCGAGCGTACCCGCCTCGCGACGCTGGGCATCGCGTACAATCCGCACGACCGGGCGCGTCTGAATCTCGGTTACCGGCTCCGCGAGGAGCGGATCGAGCAGACCGACATCTCCGGATTCTGGCCCCTGAACGATCGCACCCAGTTCATCGGACGCTGGAACTACAGCCTCTTTGACGAACGCACCATCGAACTCCTGGGTGGAATCGAGTATCGAAGCTGCTGTTACGGTCTGCGCGTGGCCCTGCGCAGGCACCTGACCGATTTCGAGGGCGAGTACAATAACTCGATCTATTTTCAGTTGACGCTGGACGGATTGACGCGCTTCGACACGGGGCTCGAAGATCTTCTGCAAGAGGGAATTGCCGGATATGAGACCAATGATTATCGCTAGCGACACGCGGATCGGGCCGGGACGATCCGGCCGTCCCGACGCGGCGGTTCAGTCACTGCGCCAGGGACCGGAGCGGGATCGATCGCCGCGGCCCCGGGCGCGCGGCAATGATGGCGCGGGCCCTCTCGCTGCCGGCGGGATGATCGCCCTGTTCCTTGCGCTGTGGCTCCTGGCGGCGGGCGGCGCGCAGGCCCAGTTCCAGGAAGAGGATCGGCTGCTGGATCGCATCATCGCAGTCGTGGGCGACGACGTAATCACCGAGAGGGAACTGGTCGAGCGCATGAACCTTGCAGCGCAGGAACTGGCGCAGCGTGGAGTCCGCCCGCCCAGCCAGGCTGCGCTGGCGCGGCAGGTGATGGAGCGGCTGATCGTCGAACGCGTCCAGCTCCAGGAGGCCCGCAGAGTCGGTATCAGCATCGATGAAATCACGCTGAATCGCACGATGGAAGACATCGCCGCGGAAAACGATCTGACCCTGCTGGAGCTCCGCAACGCCCTCGCCGCGGAGGGGATGGAATTCACGGCCTTCCGCCAGCAGATTCGCGACGAACTCACCATCGCCCAGCTGCGTCGCCGGCAGGTGGAGAACCGCCTGCGCGTGGGCGAGCAGGAGATCGACGATCTGATTGCGGCGGAGAGCGGCGCCATCGACCGTGACGTTCGCTACCGGCTGTCGCACATCCTGGTGGCCCTGCCGCAGGGCGCGGACTCGTCCACCATCGCGGAAGCTCGCGAGAAGGCCGAAGAGCTGCGGGCCAGGGCGCGCGCGGACGAGGACTTCGCAGGACTGGCGATCAGCCATTCCGACGCCCCCGATGCGCTGGAGGGTGGCGACATGGGCTGGCGCGGCGCCGCCGACATCCCGACGCTCTATGCGCGTAAGGCGATCCTGATGCGTCCCGGCGAGGTCAGCCAGGTCCTGCGCTCACCCAACGGCTTCCACATCGTGAAACTCGTTGATCGCGAAGCGGGCTCGGGACTTCAGGTGTCGCAGACGCGCGCCCGGCACATCCTGGTCAGTCCCGACGAGATCCGCAGCGAGCGCGACGCCGAGGCCCAGGCCAGGAGCCTGTACAACCGCATCCGCGAGGGGGCACCGTTTGCGGAGCTTGCCAGGGCCCACTCCGACGACAGCGGCTCGGCCGCGCAGGGCGGCGAGCTGGGATGGCTGAGTCCCGGCGAAACGGTCCCCGCCTTCGAGGATGCAATGAACGAACTCGCGGTGGGCGAGATGAGTGCACCGATACAGAGCCAGTTCGGCTGGCACATCATCGAGGTCCTCGAACGGCGCGAAACCGATGCAACCCGAGACCTGCTCAGGGCCCGGGCCCAGGAGGTGCTGCAGAACCGGAAGCTCGAAGAGGAAACCGAACTCTGGCTGCGCAGACTGCGCGACGAGGCCTTCGTCGAGTACCGGGTCGAGGGACTCGACTCCTGACCATGTGGCGGTGTGCAAACCGATGCCCGCAGTAACAGCCCGTCTGGCCTTGACCGTCGGCGAGCCTGCAGGGGCAGGCCCGGACCTGCTGCTGCAGCTCGCCACCCGCCCGAGCGGGGCCCAGCGCGTGGTCATCGGCGATCCTGCGGTCATCGAGCAGCGGGCCCGGCAGCTCCGGCTCGACGTTCGCCTGCGCGAGTTCACGCCCGATGAGCCCCCGCGCCCCACCCCCGCAGGCAGCCTCGAAATCAGTCCGGTGCGGACCCGCAACCCGGTGCTTCCGGGCCGGCTCGATCCGGAGAACGCCGACCACGTGCTGGCGCTCCTGGAGACCGCCGCGGGTGGCTGCATGGAGGGGGTCTTCGATGCCATGGTCACCGGCCCGGTCCACAAGGGCGTGATCAACCAGGGCGGACACGCGTTCACCGGTCACACCGAGTGGCTTGCGGCGCGTGCCGGCATTCGCCGGCCGGTTATGATGCTGACCGGCGGAGGCCTGCGGGTTGCCCTGGCGACCACCCACCTTCCGCTGCGCGCGGTTGCCGATGCGATCACGGCGGAACTGCTGCACGAAGTGCTGACGATTCTCGACCACGACCTGCGCCGGGACTTCGGTTGCGCCAGACCGCGCATCCTGGTCTGTGCACTCAATCCGCATGCCGGCGAGCAGGGCCTGCTGGGAACCGAGGAGCAGACCGTGATCGCACCCGCACTGGATGCACTGAGGGCGCGCGGCCTCGATCTGCGCGGACCGGTACCGGCCGACACCGCATTCACGCCCACCGCGCTCGCCGATGCCGATGCCGTCCTCGCCATGTACCACGACCAGGGGCTGCCGGTGCTCAAGCACGCGGGCTTCGGCGAGGCGGTAAACGTGACCCTGGGCCTGCCGTTCATCCGCACATCCGTGGACCACGGGACCGCACTCGACCTCGCGGGTACCGGGCGTGCCGACGCCGGCAGCTTCCTGGCGGCGGAACGCCTGGCACTGCAGCTTGCGGGCATCCGGCGCGGCGGCCGCGAGGGTACGCCGCCCGATCCCGCCAATGCCCGGGCCCCGACGTGAAACCTCCGCTGGCGCCACGGAAACGCTTTGGACAGAACTTCCTGCACGACCCGGCGGTGCTGGCGCGCATCGTCGCGGCCATTGCCCCCGACAGGCAGGATGCGATGATCGAGATCGGGCCGGGCCGGGGGGCGCTTACCCGCCCGCTGCTCGAGAGGCTCGATCACCTGGAGGTGGTGGAACTCGACCGCGACCTCATCCCGGGGCTGCGCGCACTCGCACCCCCGGAGCGGTTGACCATCCACTGCGCCGACGCGCTGACCTTCGATTTTGCCGCCCGGGCGCCCTCGCAGGGGAAGCTCAGGATCGTCGGCAACCTGCCGTACAACATCTCGACGCCGCTGCTCTTCCATCTGCTCGAGCAGGCCGGCGCAATCCGCGACATGCACTTCCTGTTGCAGAAGGAGGTCGTGGAACGGCTGGTCGCCGTACCGGGAAGCAAACGCTACGGACGCCTTGGCGTGATGCTCGCGGCCCGTTCGGATGCCAAGCAGCTGTTCACGGTCGGACCCGGCGCGTTCCGGCCCGCGCCCAGGGTGGATTCCGCGGTGGTCCGCATCCAGCCACTGACCGCGCCGCGGGTTCCGGAATCCCTGACAGGGCCGTTCCGGCAGGTGGTCAACCAGGCCTTTGCCAACCGTAGAAAGACGTTGCGGCGGGCACTGGCCGGTCTGGTGGAGCCGGCGGATATCGCGGCGTCCGGCATCGACGACGGACTCAGGCCCGAACAGCTGCACATCGCCGACTTCGTGGCACTGGCCCAGGCGGCACAGCAGCGTGCAGAGCGGCAGTCCGGCATCGTATCGCCGGCTCCGGTCGGCGCGCGCCCACCGGACATCAAACAGGCGGAGCGGACATGAACCTGGTCGTTGCGGACGTGGGCGGCACCAAGACACTGGTCGCAGTCGCGCGTGAAGAAGACGGCGTATGGCGGTTCACGCACAGGGAGAGGCTGGTGAGCGGGGACTACGCGAGCCTGCCGGAACTCCTGCGCCAATGGCTCGGCTCGCAATTCCCGGGCAACGGGGAGATCGACGGACTCGGCCTTGCCGTGGCCGGCCCGGTAAACGGGTCCGGACAGGCCGCAACGGCCCGCGTCACCAACCTGGACTGGCCGTCGCTGGATGCCGGGGAACTCGGTCGCCGCTTCGACGCGCCGACGGTGCTGATCAATGACTTCGCCGCGATCGGTGCCGGGCTCGACGCACTGGGGCCCGAAGACACCGTGACCCTGCAGTCCATCGAACCCGACAGTGACGGGCTGCGCCTGGTGGTCGGGGCAGGCACGGGTCTCGGCACCTGTCTGGTGGGTCCGCCGCCGGATTCCCGGATCCATGCCGGCGAAGGCGGTCACGCCGACTTCTCCCCGGCGGATGCATGGCAGTCGGCCCTGGCCGAATGGGTGCGCAAGGCTGAGGGCCGCTGCACCCGCGAGCACCTGCTCAGTGGCCGGGGGATCGCGCGGATGGCCAATTTCCTGAACCGCGAGATCTCCGACCCTGACCTCGAGGCGGCCCTGGAGACGGATGATCCGGCGGCCACGATCGGCCAGCTGGCCGATGACGGACATCATCCGGCCTTGCAGGTGATCCAGCGCTTTGTCAGCATCTACGCCGGTCAGCTCGGAGACCTCGCGCTCACGGCCCTTCCCCGTGGCGGGATCTTCATCGCCGGCGGGATTGCCCCCCGGCTGGTGGAGCATTTTCAGGCCCCTGCCTTTCTCCATGCCTTCCGCGACAAGGTCCCGATGCAAGAACTGATGAAGGGTCTGCCGCTCCACCTGATCGTACACCCTGAACCCGGCCTGCTGGGCGCTGCGGTAACGGCGCACCGGGCCATGGCAACTGCTGGAGAGCGTCCATGAGTTCCTCGGAACATCGCATCGAGATCGAAGTGGCGACCGCCTTCATCGAGGACCAGTCCGACCCGTCCGAGTCCCGGTTCGTCTTCGCCTATCACATCACCATCCGCAACACCGGCGATGCGGCGGTCCAGCTGTTGAACCGTCACTGGATCATTCGCGACGCGCGCGACCAGACCCAGGAGGTCCGCGGCGAGGGCGTGGTCGGAAAGCAGCCCAGAATCCCGCCCGGCGAGGAGTTCGAGTACACGAGCGGTACCGTGCTTGAGACACCGGTCGGAACCATGGAGGGCAGCTACGAGATGCGGGACGATTCCGGGTTCACCTTCAACGCGCCGATACCGCCGTTCACCCTTTCCGTGCCGCGCTCCCTTCATTGACGCAGCACACTGCCCCGAACCGCAATGGCCGTCTACGCGATCGGTGACCTGCAGGGTTGTCTGGGACCCTTCGAGCGACTGCTCGAGCGTGTATCCTTCGAACCCTCCCGCGATCGCCTCTGGCTGGTCGGCGACCTGGTGAACCGGGGTCCGCAATCCGGAGCCTGCCTGCGCCGCGTCCGCGACCTCGGCGAGGCAGCCGTCGTCGTGCTCGGGAACCATGACCTGCACCTCCTGGCCACCGCCGCCGGCTTCCGGTCCCTGCGGCCAAAGGACACCCTCAAGCAGGTCCTCGATCGGGCCGACGCGGCCGAACTGCTGGAGTGGCTTGCCTGTCGCCCACTGATCCACCATGACCCGAAGCTGGGCTGGACCCTGGTGCATGCGGGCATACCCCCGGCATGGAATCTGGAAACCGCCCAGCGGGAGGCGCGCCGCGTGGAGCACGTACTGCGTGATTCCGCCGCCCGGCGGACGTTCTTCGAAGCGATGTACGGCAACACCCCGGATCGCTGGAGTGACACGCTCGACGGCGTGGATCGGCTGCGCTACACGGTCAATGCATTCACCCGGATGCGCTTCCTTCAGCGCAACGGCGCACTGGACTTCGAGGAAAGCGGGCCGCCCGAAGGGGCTCCCGCCCGGCTCTCACCATGGTTCGGGGTGCCCGGCCGGCTCACGGCCGGTCAGCCCATCGTGTTCGGACACTGGTCAGCGCTCGGGTACCGGCACGGCCGGGACTGGCTGTCGCTGGACAGTGGCTGCGTGTGGGGCCGCAGACTCACCATGGCCCGAATCGACGACGCGGGCCCCAGGGACGCACCCGTCTGGCACGAAGACTGCCATTGAACGGTTCCACTGCCGCAGCGGCCACCTGCGAGCACCGGCACCGCAAGCCACGATGCCGCATTCGGGGATCCGGCATTCGGGCGTTACACTGCCGGCGGGACCCCATCGCAGGGGCACTGCATTGATCAATGGAAGGCCGAATGCGAAGAGCTCGCTGCCCCGGCTCCTGGCGGTCGCGGGCCGGCTGTTGCTGCTTCCGGTGGTGGTCGTGTTGCTCGGCTATCTCTGGCTGTCCGTGGCGGGTCGCGCGGAATCACCAGCCTGGATCGGACAGCTGGTCCTGGTGTCGCCGGTGGCCTTCACGGCCTACTGGCTGCTGGGCTGGTCCTCGCAGGCGTATCACCTGCCCCGGCGGATGCTGCTCGGGATCACCGTGCTGCTGATGCTGCCGGCGCTCACCGTGGTCCTGGCCGTGGAGCCCTGGCAGCGTGCGGAGATGCAGCGGCAGCATGCCCTTTATGCCAACCAGACCCACCTGGACACCGCCCTGGAGCGCCATGACTGTCCGAACGGGGACACCCTCGTGGTCGCGCCCTGGTTGTTCGTCATCGAGGGGAAGGAGCTCCGGCGCCTGGTCGAACTGCGGCTCGTCCCCACGGACCGAACCTCATCGTCGCCATTGCTCGTCCGCGCCACTGCGCGCGGCGATCTTGCGCATCGGCAGACAACGGCGGAGGAACAGGAAGCGGCGGTCGCCTGCATCGGCAACGCAGGCGCGCTGGAGGGCCTGGTGCAGCGAATTGCCGAGGGCACCTTCGAGTGAGCGCCGGCGACCATGGCCCGGGGGCCCTCCTTGCCGGATGCAATCACCGGATCCGCGCTTCGATGCTTCCGGAAATCGAGTTGCCTGCAGGGGTGCTGGACCGGCATGCACCGACGGTGACGGCATGAATCGCCTGCTGGTCGAACGCGCGACGTCCGAGCCGCTGTCGGGGGCCGTGGTGGCACCGCATCACCTCGCCGCCCGCGCGGGTGCCGAGGTGCTGGCCGAGGGTGGCAACGCGCTCGAGGCGATGATCGCGGCCGCCGCCAGCATCGCGGTGGTGTACCCCCACATGAACGGCCTCGGCGGCGACGGCTTCTGGCTGCTGCAGGCCCCGGGCGAACCCGCCCGCGCGATCGAGGCCTGCGGATATGCCGGGGCCCGGGCCGATCGCGAGTGGTACCGTGCTCGCGGTCTCGCGGCCATCCCGCATCGGGGCGGCCCGGCCGCCTGCACCGTCGCGGGTACCGTGGCTGGCTGGCAGGTCGCATACGAGTGGTCGCGGCGGCACTGGGGCGGCCGGTTGCCCCTGCACCGGCTGCTTGCGGGCGCGCACGAACAGGCGGTACAGGGATTTGCCGTGAGCGCCTCGCAGTTCCGGACCCTCGAGGACAAGGCCGACGAATTGCGGGGGCGCGCCTCCTTCGACTCGGTCTTCTGCCCGCAAGGCCGCATCCCCGCCGCTGGAACGGTCTTCCGCCAGCCGGACCTGGGCGCAGTACTCGAACGGCTCGGTCGCGCCGGCTGTGGCGACTTCTACCACGGCGAGATCGCCACGACACTGGCCGCGGGCCTGGCGGCCCAGGGGAGCCCGCTGCAGGCCGGAGATCTGGCCGGCTTCACCGCCCGGATGGTCTCTCCCCTGGAGCTGGCCACGCCCGTGGGAACCCTTGTGAACCTGCCGCCCCCGACGCAGGGGATCGCGTCGTTGCTGATCCTCGGCATCTACCAGCAGCTCCTCGCGCAATCGCCCCACCCCGCCGACGGGATCGATTACGTGCACACGCTGGTCGAGGCCACCAAGGCCGCCTTCCGGGTTCGTGACGCCCTGGTCACCGACCCGGACCACCTCCCGGAAGACCCGGCGCGGTATCTCACCGCCGACGCCATCGCCCGCCTGGCGGCCCAGGTGGATCCGTTGCACGCGGCGCCGTGGCCGAGCCCTCCCGCCGGCGGCGACACCGTCTGGCTGGGCGCGATGGACGCCTTCGGCAATCAGGTGAGCTTCATCCAGAGCCTCTATCACGAATTCGGTTCCGGCGTGGTTGCACCGGGAACGGGCATTGTCTGGCAGAACCGCGGGCACGGCTTTTCGCTGGATGCCCGGTCGCTCAATCCGCTGCAGCCGGGGCGGCGGCCCTTCCACACCCTGAATCCGGCGGGCGCCCGGTTGCTGGACGGACGTTCGCTGGTCTACGGCACCATGGGCGGGGAAGGCCAGCCCCAGACACAGGCCGCCATCTTCAGCCGTGTCATCCTCCACGGTCAGGATCCTGCCCACGCGATCGCCTCGCCGCGCTGGCTTCTCGGCCGTACCTGGGGCCGGGGCACGGACTCGCTGAAGGTGGAGGACGATCTGCCCGCCGAGGTGGTCAGCGGTCTGCGCGCCCGCGGCCACACGATCGACCGGGTGCCGGCCCGCAACTCGATGATGGGACACGCAGGCCTGCTGCTGCGCGATCCCGAGGGCCGGGTCAGCGGTGCCTCCGATCCCCGCTGCGACGGTGCGGTGGCCGGAGTCCCGGCGCCGGCCTGACCAATGCGCTGAAGACCCCGCGGCCACCAGAGGTCTGCGGGCGCCTTGCTGTCGAGTGCCGCAGTCCGCCCCGCCGGCGATCTCGCCGCAGGACATCCGCGGGTTCTTCGTCAGCAGCCGCCGGACTCGCGTTTCGATGCGCATCGGTGCAGTCTGGTGAGGCCATGTCGAGACGGTGATCCCGGTTCCGGCCCGGCACAACGCGGCGTACGGACATCCACGGAATCACCAAGGCTCGATCACGCGCTCAACGGCAAATCCCGGAGGTGCGACGAATGCCGGAACTCCCCGACGTACAGGTCTTCAGGGAATATCTCGACGCGACCTCGCTGCACCAGCGCATCGCAGGCGTCGACGTGCGACGCGAGAAGGTGCTGGAGAACCTGTCGGCGCGGGCGCTGCAGCAGCGGCTAGCGGGCCGATCGCTGGAATCGACGCGTCGTCACGGAAAACACCTGTTTGTCCGGGTCGGCGACGACGGCTGGCTCGTGCTGCATTTCGGCATGACGGGGTATCCCGACTATTCGAGCGCGGAGGACCCCCCGCGGCACACCCGCGTGCTCTTGCGGTTCGACAACGGATTCCATCTGGCCTACGTCAGTCAGCGCATGATCGGCAGGCTCGACTGGACGGATGATCCCGGGGAATTCATCGAGCGGCATCGCCTGGGGATCGACGCCCTCGACGACCGCCTCGATGCCGGGCGGTTCCGGGAGGCGATCGGCCGCAAACGCGGGAGCATCAAGTCCGCCCTGATGGATCAGGGAACCATTGCCGGCCTCGGAAACGTCTATACGGATGAGATCCTCTTTCAGGCGGGGGTCCACCCCCGGGCAGCGGCCTCCGACATGGATGCAACGACCTTGACGGAGATCCATCGGCAGATGCGGCGCGTTGTGCAGTCCGCGATCAAGGCGCGGGCGCAGCCAGAGCGAATGCCGAAGGACTTCCTCACTCCGCGCCGCGGTGCCGACGACGCGACGTGTCCCCGTTGTGGAAAACCGCTTGAACGGGAAAAGGTTTCGGGCCGCACCGCGTATTTCTGCCCGACCTGCCAGGCGATGCACTGAGTGGGAGAGAGCAATGCCGATCCACAACAAGCAGGTGGCGGAGCAGTTCAGTCGCCTGGCCGATCTGCTGGAGATCCAGGGGGCGAACACGTTTCGCGTGCGTGCCTACCGCAATGCCGCGCAGACCGTTGAATCGCTGCCGCGCGATGCGCAGGAGATGCTGGATGATGGCGAGGACCTCTCCGAATTGCCTGGAATCGGTGCCGATCTTGCCGGCAAGATCGAGGAAATAATAAAGAACGGGGAACTGGCGCTGCTGCAGGAAACCGAGGAGCAGACCACCGCGGAACTCGGCGAGATGATGAAGCTTCCCGGCGTTGGCCCCAAGAGGGTGAAGGCCATCCACGACGCACTCGGCGTCGAGTCGCTGGGCCAGCTGAAGGAAGCAGCCGAGAAGCGCCAGGTGCGGCAACTCGAGGGGTTCGGAAGGAAGACCGAAGCGATGATCCTGCGGGAGATCGAACGCAGGAAGGACCACGAACAGCGCACCAAGCTGTCCTCCGTCGATCCCATCGCCCGCTCGCTGGAACAATATCTCTCCGGGATCGACGGGGTGAAAAAGGTGGTGGTCGCGGGAAGCTATCGGCGTCGGAAGGAAACGGTCGGCGATCTCGATATCCTGATCACCTGCAAGGACGACTCCCCGGTGATGGACCGCTTCGTCGAGTACGACGAGATCGAGGAGGTGGTGGAGCATGGCAGGACGCGCTCCATGGTGATCCTGCAGTCGGGCCTGCAGGTCGATCTGCGGGTCATGCCGGAGGTCTGCTACGGGGCTGCCCTGTACTACTTCACCGGCTCGAAGGCACACAACATCGCCGTGCGCAGGATTGCCCAGGAAGAGGGCCTGAAGATCAACGAATACGGTGTGTTCAGAGGCGAAGACCGCATTGCCGGCGCAACGGAGGAGGAAGTCTTCCAGCAGGTGGGACTGCCGTTCATACCGCCCGAACTCCGCGAAAACCGCGGCGAAGTGGAGGCCGCGAAGGCCGGCGCACTGCCGCAGCTGATCGCGCTTGGCGATGTGCGCGGCAATCTGCACGCGCACACGAAGGACAGCGACGGCAAATATACGCTGCAGCAGATGGCCCAGGCGGCCAGGCAGGCAGGTCTCGAGTATCTGGCCATCACCGATCATTCCAGGGCCGTCGCGGCGGTCAAGGGACTCGACGCGAAGGGTCTGCGGAAACAGATCGAGCGAATCGATGCGCTCAACGATGAACTGAGCGGCATTCGCATCCTCAAGGGAATCGAGGTGGATATCCTGGAAGACGGTTCACTGGATCTCGACGATCACGTGCTGGGGGAACTGGATCTCGTCGTCGGGTCGATTCACAGCAAGTTCAATCTGCCGAAGAAGAAGCAGACGGAGCGGGTGATCCGGGCCATGGACCATGTCTGCTTCCATATCCTGGGCCATCCGACCGGACGTCTGATCAACGAGCGGGAGCCGTACGAGATCGACATTGAAAGAATCATGGATGCCGCGCTCGACCGGGGGTGCTACATGGAACTCAACGCCCAGCCCGACCGCCTGGACCTCAACGATGCCCACTGCAAGCTGGCCCGGGAAAAGGGACTCAAGGTGGCCATCTCGGTGGATGCACACTCGACAACCGACCTGGAATTCATGCGCTTCGGCATCGATCAGGCGCGCCGCGGCTGGCTGGAGGCGGACGACGTACTGAACACCCGCACATGGGGGGAGCTGAAAGGACTCCTGAAAAGGGACTGAGGCCATGGCCCGAAACCGGGACTTCAAGAAGAACCCGAGCACGCAATTCAGGGACGTGGAGGATCTCGGCAAGCAGGAGGCGAAGGACGAGATCGACGCGCTTCGGGAAGGGATCGAGTTCCACGATCACAAGTATTACGTGGAGAACGATCCGGTCATCTCCGACTCGGTGTACGACCGGCTGTTCCATCGTCTGCAGGAACTGGAAGAGGCCTTTCCGGAATATCGCTCGGAAAACTCCCCCACACGCCGGGTCGGGGCCGAACCGCTGGACGAGCTGAACCGGGTCGAGCACACCGCCCCGCTGCTCAGCCTTCATGCCGCCCTCGAACAGGAGGAATTCGACGAGTTCCACGAGTCCGTCCGGCGACAGCAGAAGAGTGACACCGTCCATTACGTGCTGGAGCCGAAGTTCGACGGCGTCTCGGTCGAGATCATCTACGAGAAGGGCCACTTCAAGGAGGGCTCGACCCGTGGCGACGGGCACCATGGCGAAGACATCTCGGCGAATCTCCGCACCATCGGCTCGGTCCCGTTGACACTGCAAACGCCGGACCGGTGCCCGTCGTTCCTGGCGGTGCGCGGGGAGGTGTTTCTGCCGCGGGAGGGGTTTCAGGCGATGAATCGCGAACGGGTGGAACGCGGCGACAAACCCTACGCCAACCCGCGCAATGCCACGGGCGGGATCCTGCGGCGGCTGGAATCGACGAGCGTCGCCCGTTATCCGCTGGACGTCTTCTTCTATGACGTTCTGAAGGTCGAGGGACACGAATTCGACACGCACTGGGGCGAGCTGGGGCAGCTGCGCGAGTGGGGTCTGAAGATCGATCCGCATGTGGCTCGTGCGTCGTCCAGGAAGGACGTGGCCGCATACCACGACAGGCTGGGCGAGGAACGCGACGATCTTCCCTACGAGATCGACGGCATCGTCATCAAGGTGGACGACAAGGCGCTGTGGGAGCAACTCGGCACTCGCCATCGCAGTCCGCGCTGGGCGCTGGCCTGGAAGTTTGCCTCACGCGAGGAGATCACCACACTGGAGGACGTGGTCGTTCAGGTCGGCCGTACCGGCAAGCTGACACCGGTCGCGTTGCTGCAACCGGTGGATGTGGGTGGCGTCACCGTCAGTCGGGCGACGCTCCACAACGAGGGCGAGGCGCGCCGGAAGGATGTGCGTCCCGGCGACCGGGTGCGCATCGCACGGGCGGGAGACGTGATTCCCGAGGTCATCGAGCGGGTCCCGCAGCCGGGCAAGCAGCGCGCGGAGGCCTTCCGGATGCCTCGAAAGTGCCCGGTCTGCGGCACGGAGATCGTCCGCGAGGGTGCCTACCACGTCTGCCCGAACGGGCTGCGCTGCCAGCCGCAGCTGATCGGCCGAATCTTCCATTACGGTTCGCGATCGGCGATGGACATCGAGGGCCTTGGCGAGGAGACCGCCCGCGACCTGGTCGCAGAAGGGCTGGTGACCGATCTCGCCGACCTCTACGCGCTCTCCGTCGATGACCTCTTGAATCTGGAGGGCATCGCCGAAAAGACCGCGAGGAATCTGCACCAGGCCATACAGGAGACGAAGAAACCGCGGCTCGATCGCTTCCTCTATGCACTCGGCATCCGGCATGTCGGCGAGCGCGTCGCCACGATGCTCGCACGGGAGTTCCAGAGTCTTGACCGCTTGCGCAAGGCCAGCCTGGGCGATCTGAAGAAAATGCCCGACATCGGGCCGGAGATCGCACAGAGCGTGCACACCTTCTTCCAGGAAGAGGAGAACGTGAAGATTCTGCAACGAATGCAACGGCTCGGCGTCAGCGTGCAGGACATGCCGGACGCGCCGGAGCGGCAACCACTTCAGGGGAAGAGGTTCGTCTTCACCGGCGGCCTCGAAAACTACACCCGTAGCGAAGCGGAACAGGCGGTCGAACGGCTCGGGGGCCGTGCGACCTCGAGAGTCAGCGGAGAGACCGACTACGTCGTCGCCGGCGAGGATCCCGGCAGCAAGCTCGACGACGCGAAGACGGAAGGCGTCGAGATCCTGGACGAGAGGCAATTCCAGGAACTGCTTTCCGGATAGTGATGGTTGCCGCGACTCCGCCGCGGGCGAGATGGGTGGAGGCCGCTCAAAACATCCAGGAGACGCTTACGGCGCCAAAGTCATCCCGCTCGCCCTGGTTCCTGAACTCGGGCGTCCGGAACACATGGGTATAGGCCAGGCGCAACCGCCCCAGGCCCAGCACAGCGCCCACCTGGGCATCGGCCACGAGAGGGCGGCGATCCACGCTCGGGCTGTCGCGCCAGGTGTTTCCGTCCAGGAACACGTTCCACGCCACCAGCCGGGCATCCACGCCGGCGAACAGGTACCAGCCGCGTTGCCGGCGCGGTACGAACAGACCGGACCCGGGCAGTGCGGGCTGGATACGCGGTGGGCCGTAGTCATGGGGGAGATTCCGGCCGATGCGCAGGGTGAGCCCTGAGTTGACCAGGCTGAACGGGGTGCCGAGGGTACCACCCCAGTGGGGGATGACATCGATGCGAAGGTCATGGTCGGTGGCTGTCGTCAGGGAACGCCACTGACGCTCGTAGCTCACCATCAGGGTCGGCTCGTTGTCCAGCTGATGATCCCAACCCTGGGGGATCGGGGCGCCCATCAGCTCGTGAACGGTCTTCTGGGTCTCTTGCGCGAGCGACGCGGGACCCACGATGCCCAGGGTCAGTTGCAGACGGTCCAGGCGATCACCGGTTTCCTCGAGCAGACCCCCGCTCGCGTACAGCCAGCCCGCATAGGGACGCTCGCCGGGATCGGGCACGGCCGCCTCGATGTCCTCGGGTGTGTACATGTTCTGGCCGATGGACCAGGAGGCCTTGATATCTCCGCGCCCCGGGAAGAAGGGGATCATCGTGCCCAGATCCCTGAGCAGACCGGGAACCCGGGCGCTCGGGGTGATCCAGCTGGCACGCACACCGCTGGTGTAGTACCGGTCCTCGCCAGTGAACAGATCATTCTCGTATTCCAGCACCAGGATGCCCTGTTCCGGCTCGACCGAGGTAGCCTGAAGCTGCGGCGACACCAGCCCCAGCAGCAACGCCACCAGAACCCAGCGGGGTCGGACCAACCCAACCCATTGATTAATCGAGCGATCAGGTCGCAAAACAGCCCTCTCAAAGCCCTTGAAGGCCCATTTTTGGGGTCAAAAACGCGCCCATAGCCGCGCCCGGGCCGCAGACCCCCTGCCGGACGTTCACGCAATCCCGGTTGGGGGGCGGCCTCGATCCCCGTCGCCTAGGTCGCCGTTTCCTGTACTGAAAACGGCCGCCGAAGCCCCTGGAAGGCAGGTATTTTCGGCCCTTTTTACTTTCCGGACAATCGCTTGCGTTGGTCCGACCCGGGAGTATCTTCGTCAGGTGCGGTTCAGTCGCCAGTCATAGGGCTCGTACTTCACCCGCAGCTCTGCGGCGTTCTGCTCAAGGAACTGCCGATCCTCGTCACGGTAGAGGTAGGGGGCGACGAAGCGCAGGTGCTCCTCATCGGTCTCGCCGAAGTCTTCACCATACCACTGGAAGATCTTCGGCAGCCGGACGATCCGTCCTTGCCGGTCGATCCGGACACCGCCGGAGTTGAGGAAGGTCTTGCCCGAGACCTCCAGATCGTGATCCAGGGTCTCGGCGCTGTAGATCTCGATCGGCGGACACGAGGCGGATGCGCAGACCAGGGCAAAGTGTATGCGCGGATCAAGGGGCTCGATCATCAGATCCCGGCGAGGGTCCTCGCTGCCGAAGGGGTGCAGGATCGAGTGCGGATAGCAATGATTGGCCCGCAGGATGCCATGCTCGACATCGTCAGCGCTGAACTCCAACTCGCCCACCCTGTAGCAGATGCGCCGGAAGAACCGGGACACCTCCTTGACCGAGTCGCGAATCCCGAGGGCGACGACGCCGTGCACCACCATCACGTTGAAGAGATTGATCCAGAGAGCGATGCGTTCCTCTCGATCCCGGGAAAGAGACGGATGGATGTGCTGCAGCTGCCGGCTGCACTCCACGTAGTCCCAGAAGAGAGAGGATTCCGCCATCTCCTCGTAGGCGACGCGACCCTCGGCGGTGCGAAAGAAGGCGCCGCGCAGGGTGTTCATCTTGTGTTTCAGATCACCGACGACCTGTTCCGGCGTTCCCTTGGCTTCCACGGAACCCGCATTGAGCAGAAAGCGCTGGGTCAGCAGCAGTTTCTGCGACACGGTGTCACCCACTGTCCTTGCGGGTGCCCTCTTCCGGGGTTGGCGGGCGCGGCACAGGGCAAAGACGCTGTTGATGTAGCCAATGTGCGAGAAGGCCTGGGGATAGTTGCCCAGAAGCTCGTCCCAGGCTGGATCGTACTGTTCGGCGAATAGACCCAGCTGGTTGGCGCTCTTCTCCAGCCGTAGCAACTGGACCATCGCCTCCTCGAGGCGCCCCTGGCCGATCAGATTGTCGACCAGCCAGAAGCTGCACACCAGAAAGATCCCCTCCGTTCCCGCCAGGTGGTCCTCGGAGCGATAGCGGTAGACGAAGCCATCCACGGTCAACTCCCTTTGGATCGCCTCCACGGTGGACAACATCCGCGGATCTTCGTAGGAGAGAAAGCCGTAGAAGGGGAAGAGGAGATTGGCGGCATCAAGGGCATCCGTCTCGTAGTGCTGCACGAAGGCCTGCTTTTTCTGACTCCATCCCCGTTCCAGGACCTCTCGTCGGATCGACTCCCGGCAGGCCGTCCAGCGCTCGAAATCCCCGGGAAAGCCATACCTGCGCGCGATGGTCAGGCCCCGGTCCAGGGCCACCCAGCACATGACCTTGGAATAGACGAAGTGATACGGGCCGCCCCGCACCTCCCAGATCCCGGAATCCTTTTCGCGCCAGACCCGGACCACGGTTTCGCAAATGGAGCGGAAGAAGGGCCACATGGAGAATTCGATCTTTCCGGCGTAATTCGACAGCCGCAGGGCCGCATCCATGATCTCGCCGTAGATATCGAGCTGCTTCTGCGCGTAGGCCGCGTTGCCGACGCGCACCGGCCGCGATCCCTTGTACCCGGAGAGGTGCGTCAGCACTCCTTCGGTCAGTTCGGTCTCCCCGCGCAGGCCGTAGAGGACTTGCAGTGCCTCCTGCCTTTCGCAGATGAATCGTTCCAGCCACCTCAGGTACTTCTCCAGCTCGGAGAGGTGGCCGATATTGAACAGCGCCTCGACCGTCATGGCCGCGTCGCGAATCCAGGAAAAGCGGTAATCCCAGTTGCGTTCTCCGCCGATCTCCTCGGGCAGGGAGGTCGTGGCTGCTGCGGCCATGGCGCCCGTGGGGGCGAACTCCAGGAGCTTGAGGACGAGACTTGAGCGCTCCATCATCTCCCGAAACGGGCCGAAGTCGAAGTCCTCTCCTGTTTCACTGAGCGCCAGCCAACGGTGCCAATAGCGCTCGGTGCACGCAAGCGCTTCCTCGGCCGCCGCGGCATGAAGCACCACCGGCCGATCGTCTCCGGAGCAAAGCAGAAACCAGAGCTTCTGACCCGCGGTCAGGTGCCATCGACCACTGGCGGTCCCGCCGTCAACCTCCATACCCAACCGGGAGGCAAGAAGGGCCAGTCTCTGCCCCTCGCCCACCGCGATGACAGCGCCGTCAGCGGCGTTCAGGCAGGGCGCTTCCCGCGCGTAATCGAAGCGCGGCTCGAAGCGCGCGATCACTTCCATCTCGCCCTGGAGCACCTCGGCGCATCGGTAGAGGCGTGTCCCTTCACCGCGCCGGGTTTCGCCGCCCGATGCCGATGCAGCCAGGAAATCGTCAAGCTGCAGCCTTCCCTGCGGCGTCCGGAAGGTGGTGGTCAGGATGTTCGTGCCCGCCCGATAGAGGGACGTCGAATCGAAGGGCGAGACGGGAGAGACAGAGAAGTGCCCGCCCTTGTCCTCATCAAGCAGTGCCGCGAAGACGCTGGGAGAGTCGAGAAACGGAAGGCAGAGCCAATCAATGCTGCCGTCGTTACCGACCAGAGCCGCGGTGCGGGAGTCGCCGATGATTCCGTAATCGCCGATGCGCTTGTTCATCGTTTCTGCTCCTTCCCGCAGTCTCCGAACTCGATCGATCCCGCTGCAGACCGGGGTTCAGAGAGCTACTGCTCTTCTGAAGGCATGGTGGCCTTCGTTCCGGTCGGGAAACCGCTGCGGCGACACCGTGCGCGGAAGCTGGTGGAAGGGACCCGGACGCGCCAGCGACGGTCGCTCCCGATGGTGCGGCCAGAGGGCCCCAGCGTGGTCCGAACCCGACTGCAGCGGACGGCGGATCGCTCCGTGGAAGGCATGCCCCGGCCCGACGGTCTGAGTCCAGTTCATCACCTACCTGCCGCGAAGACCCTACGTAGCAATGCCTAGTGGGCCATGCGGAGACTCACCCAACCGCCTACCGATACCCCGCACCTGTCCATGATGTTCATCCTCACGGATCGGGAGGCAAGAGGCCCAGCAGTGGGGAGGACACCCGCGAGCCGTTGCAGCTTCAAACCCCCGGGGCCATGAAAGCCCCCGAACCGGGTGTTGTCCCGAGGTTGGGGGAACCCGGCTATGAATACATCACCGGCCGGGTTAACGTGATCATGGGGTTGATTGCCGGTCACTCCGCATGCGGCATGAATGGAGGCCCATGCTTCCGACGACACAGGAGTCCGACATGATCATTGGTGAGCTTTCGATGCACAGCATTCCCGTGCTGCCGCCAGAAGCGACGCTGGTGGAGGCGGGCCGCGCTCTCCAGGCCGCGGCAACGCCGGTTCTGGCGGTGATTCAGGATGGCGCGCTGCTGGGGACGATCAGCGAACGCGATCTGGCTGTGAAGGGTTGCGGCGCTGGATTGAAGCCCGAGGACGTCAACGTAGCGGCGATCTGTGAGCGCAGACCGGCCGTTTGCCCGAGTGCCACAAGGCTCTCACAGGCCTTGGGAATGATGCAGAAACGGAGCCAGCCATGGCTCCTCGTCCTCGACGGAGAGGAGCGACTCGCCGGTGTCGTATCGCTGAACGCACTGATCTCCGTGCTCGCTGACCTGGTGCCGGAAGAGGGATCCGGGCCCGAGCCCGGCTATGTTCGGCGGGTGCGCGGTGGCACCTGGAGCGACTGAGCCGGTCCTGACCGAAGGGTAATCGCCGGGTGTCGCTTGCCTCCTCGCGATTCGGTCTGCGTCCGGACCTCCGGAAGTGACGGGGCCGGCGTCCGGGAATGCGCCGCCCTGGCTATGCCTTCAGACCTGCCTCGAGACCCTGGCGCCAGTCGTCCACGAATTCCTCGATGGTCTCGATGAAGTCCGGGTCGTGCTCCTGGCGGTTGATGGTGCAGTGGATCACGACGGCGCCCGGATCGGGCGGCAACCCGGTGGTGATGGTCCAGGCCAGGGCGTTCGGGCAGCCCGGAAGGCTAAAGCGAACTCCCCCGCGGATCGTCTCGCGGCTCACCGCGAACTCGCCCCACACGCAGTAAATACGGCCGCTTTCATCCGACAGTTCCAGCACGGTGTCGATGGAGGCACACCACTCGGGCAGACGTTCCACCGTGACCTGCCTCTGCAGCACGCCGGCGTCAGCGCCAATGGGGACCGTGGCAAAGAATTCCATCGCAGACTCCTCGGGTGGACGTCGACCCTCCCGGGGCCTGAAGAGCCCGCCCCCGGGACGGAAACCGGAAAGTATAAGGGCATCAGGGGGTCGCACCAGGCCAACCCGTTCACCCGCCGAACAATCGACCTGCAAGATCACCTCAGCAGAGCGATTGCAAGGCCCCTTTACGGCTCAAGAACGGCCTGGGATCGACTCCGCGCGGGAGGCGGTTCCGAACTTTGGCAACCCGGTGATTGGCTGGCGATCTCGACCCCATCGCCTCAGCAGTCGGTCATGGCACCGGGAATGGCCGTGCAGCACCCGAACGCGCTGGTGTTTTGGGCTTTTTTCCTTTTACCATAAAGCATTGGGGAGATCCGAACCCAGAGTGATGCGAAGTCCCCACTGCCCCCGGCTCACTCTGAGCTTGCATACGCCTTTCTACCGCATGTGAGGTTGCGCATCATCACAAGATTGCCGAGGCTGGTGGTGGCCCCGCTGTTGGTCCTGGCCCTCTGTGCCTGCAGCACCCTGCCTGACAAGGGTCCCCTGCTCGCAGAGAGTGCGCTGGGGATCGGTCATGCGACGGCACTCGACAACATCGTCGGTGCAGCGGAAAGGGAAAACCCGGATCGATCCGGGTTGCGGCTCGTGAGCCACGGTCCGGAGGCGCTCGCGGTGCGGGTCCACACCGCAGAACTCGCCGAACGCAGCATCGATGTACAGACCTACATCTGGAATCCGGACCTCACCGGACTCTTTCTCGCACACACCCTGCTCGAGGCCGCCCAGGGCGGAGTACGGGTGCGCCTGCTCCTGGATGACTTCGATGCGCGAGCCAAGAACTACGCCCTTGCCGCCCTGGACCGGCATCCCAACATCTCCGTGCGCCTGTTCAATCCGGTCGCCGCGCGGCAGGGTGCGCTGCCGTTGATCGGCGAATGGATCACCGATGGCCGTCGTTTGAACCGCCGCATGCACAACAAGATCTGGATCGTCGATAACCGTATCGCGATCGGCGGCGGCCGCAACCTGGGTAATGAATATTTTGGCGCCAGCGACGGCCCCAATTTCGTCGACCTCGACCTGGCCATGGTAGGGCCAGTGGTGCGACAGGCCTCCGTTTCCTTCGACGATTACTGGAATGCGGGCGCCAGCTACCCCGTTTCCCTGCTGAACCCGGAGGCCATCAGCGAACACTCGCTCCAGGATCTCCGCAGGCGTCTTGCCGAAGCGGCAATGGAAGCATGGACCAGCGAGTACGCCAGCGCGGTGCGAGGCAACAACGCCGTTCAGCGTCTGGTTCAGGGAGACTGGACCCTGGAATGGACCAACAACTACCGGTTTGTCTCCGATGATCCGGACAAGGTCTCTCGAAGACCTTCACCCGAAATCTCCAACGTCCTTGCCGCCCTGCTCCCGGTGCTGGATGCCGCCGAGGACTCCATCAAGCTCATTTCCCCGTATTTCGTGCCCGGTTCGGAGGGCACGGACCGCCTGGTCGACTATGCAGGCCAGATCGGGCACGTGGGCATTCTGACAAACTCGCTGGCCTCGAACGACGTCGTGGCCGTGCACGGCGGTTACTCAAAATACCGGGCGGACCTGCTCCGCGGCGGTGTGCAGCTCTGGGAGCTGAAGCCCGTACCCGGGGTGGACGCCAGCTGGTTCGGTTCGAGCGGGGCCAGTCTGCACACGAAGGCCCTCACCGTGGATGGCCAGCAGCTGTTCGTGGGCAGCTACAATCTCGATCCGCGGTCCACATCGCTGAACACGGAACAAGGGGTACTCGTGCGGAGCGAGATTCTGAGCGCCGAATTCGAGGACCTGTTCGCCGCTCAGACCTCGGGCCATCACGCCTGGGAGGTCACGCTGGACGATGACGGGCTGCGGTGGAGTGACGGCAGCGAGCGTTTTGAACGGGATCCTCAAGCGTCCGCCGGCAAGCGTTTCATGGCGTGGCTGACCCGCTGGCTCCCGGTCGAGCGGCAACTTTGAGCTCTGCGCCGGCAGCTTCGCCGCGCCAGTCCCGAACAGGATATGAGCCTGCCCCCCCATGGACCCGCAGCCGAACGCTCTTCACGGTGAAACTCCCCGTCTCGAGCGCAAAACCGGGCTCAGTACCCCGCTTCTTCGCCCATAGGCTTCGCGAGCATCGACCGCGACATGAACCCTGCCCGTCCAGGAGCCGACTTCGGGGGCCATTTCTCGCATCGAAAATGGCGCTCCAGGCCCTCGGGGAGCCCATTTCGGGCCCTTTTTTCTCATTCTAACAAGGGGTTGCGTTGGTCCGACCCCGCTCGGTGCTCAGGACTCGGGCAAACGCGCCTGGAGCGGCACTTCGGGCTGGTGATCGGCATACCGGATCGAGCCCGGAGCCGATGCGAGGCAGCGGTCCAGCGACGCCGCCAGGCGGAGATTGGGGTCATTCGGGTGCACGCTGATGCGCGGCGGCAGGCCATTTCGCCACGCCTGCAGTAACTGCAGGCGGTTCCAGAGCGCCAGGAAGCCGGAACGCACCCGGGTATCGGCCTCGAAGCCCAGGAGCGGCAACGGCGCCAGGCGTCCGGTGCGCGGATCCAGCAACCCCCGCATCACCTCGATGCGCCGGAACGGAAGCTCCGCGAGGACGTCACGCGGCACACGTCCCAGGGCCCACGCCGGGGGCACGTAGGTGGAGGGCGTCTGCAGCCCCTGGCGCCCGAACCATTCAGCGGAGGCCCGCATGCGGTCGCCGATGCCGCGGGCATCGAGGGCGAGATGCTCGGCAGCCCGGCGCGAGATCAACGCCGCGTGCAGGCGGTGACGGATGCCACGGAGCCGCTCGGCACGGTGCGACCAGCCATGCGCCGCCAGTTCCAGGCCGCCCTGCTGCCACGCGTGAAGCTGATCGATCTCGGCCGGGTGCCAGTCGCGGCCCGGGACCACCAGCAGGGTGATCCATCGGTGTCGATGGCGCCGAAGCTGCGCCAGCAGTCCGCGCACCTGCGGCAATGTGGCGGGCATCACGTCATGGATGGAGATCAGCGAGTACAGGGTGTCAGTGCCGTTACCGGTGCGCATGACGCTGCAGCACCTCCAGCCACTGTGAGATCGTGGCGCCATGGAATGTCTCGGCCGCCCGGCGAGCCGAAGCGGCGGTAGCGGCGAGGGTTTCCGGTCCGTATCCGTGGAGGCGGCCAAGGGCCGTGCTCAGGCTCTCTTCGGCCCCCAGCCGGAACAACCCCGGCCTCAGCTGAGGCCATTCGTGGATACCCGCGTTCGCCGACACCAGGACCGGGCGGGCACGGGCCATCGCCTCCAGTGCCACGGAGCCAAAGGTCTCCGCATGCGACGGCAGAACCAGCAGGCTGGAGGCATCGATGACGCCGCGCAGGTCCCGGCGCCGCAACCAGCCCACGTAGCGCAGATTCGGATGCTGTCTGGCCGCCGCTTCGACCTGTCCGCGCAGGGGTCCCTCGCCGCCGATCACGAACCGCAGTGTGGGCCAGTCGCGGACCGCGTCCAGGATTGTGTCGATATTCTTCTCGGCAGCCAGGCGCCCGGCGAAACAGACGGTATCGATCCGCGTCGGGGGCGGCGGCGGCGGTTCCAGAAAAGCGGCGTCGAGAGGGGTTCCGACCACCTCG
The DNA here is from genome assembly GCF_041690275.1 of Thioalkalivibrio sp. Classification (NCBI taxonomy): domain Bacteria; kingdom Pseudomonadati; phylum Pseudomonadota; class Gammaproteobacteria; order Chromatiales; family Ectothiorhodospiraceae; genus Thioalkalivibrio; species Thioalkalivibrio sp. The sequence goes on along the minus strand of NZ_JAWLHP010000004.1, from coordinate 10,179 downwards.
CAGTTTCGCGCCCCCAGCTCCCGGACCGTGACCTCCAGGGCGCAGTTATTGATCAGCACCGCTGAGCTGCGCCGAAACAGATAGCGGTTTGCGGCCTGCAGCGGGGCATTCACCAGGCGCCGCCGCAGGGGTCCCCAGTACAACGCCGCAAGCCCCGCGAAGTGGGTGTGATAGGCGGTGACGAACGGGACGTCCATGCGCCGGGCCGCGCGCTGTCCGAGCAACCCGAAGGCCCCCGGCGTGACACTCACGATCAGGTGCGGATTCAGCTCGCGCAGAGCCCGATCGACCCGGCGCAGATCGGGAATCACCAGACGCTGGGTTGGGTCTCCGGGCATGGGGATGGAGAGAAAGTCGAAGCGCCCGCGCGGGCGCGGCTGCAGGACACGCACCTCGCCCAGATACCGGCCAAGATGCGCCACCAGATCATGGTAGTAGGCACCCGTGCCGTTGCGCTCCGGCAATGAGTCGGACAGGAAGGCCACCCGCAGGTTGCTCGCATCGGAGGAAATTCCCGTCGCTGTTGAGGGCATCATGCTCGAGTCTGCGGCGCCAATGCCAGGAGCCGCTGATAGGCGGGTAGCAGGCGGGCACGGATTCGGTCCGGGTGCAGCCGCAGTGTCGTCGCCACATCGTGCGTGACGGGCGTGTCAGCGGCGGTTTCGAGGGTTTCGAGATGAGCCTCCAGGGTGGCATCCGCGCCCGCCTCGATGCGCGCGAGCGCGGCCCTCAACACGGCGGCCGGCTCCCGTTGCAGATCTTCCATGTGGATGACGGCATAGCGATCCGGCCGCAGCCGGGGAAGGGTGCAGCTCAAGTGTTCGAGACTCGCCGACAGCGTATCCAGAAAAATCCCCTGAACGGACTCGTGGTCAACCCGGGCACCCGTAATCTGGCGGGCGGACTGGATGGCGCGGATCTGCGACGCGAGGGCCTGCTCGGGCTCGCGGATGCAGACGAGAAAACGCGCCGACGGCAGCCACCGGGCGAGGTCCGCGGTCCAGGTACCGAAGGCGGCGTTCTTCGAGAGCAGAATGCGGCTCTGACCGCGGGCATACAGATGGCGCTGCAGGTTGCGGTAATGGAAGCGCAGCAGCCGCTCGCGCCGCCGCGAAGAAATACCGGACGGGAAGTGTCCCAGACCCCGCAGCCCGGGAGCCCCCGGAAAGGCCAGCAGCATGATCAGACAGCCGGCGGCAGGCAGCAGGGCAAGGTAGTCCTCCTCGGCTGCCTCCAGGCGCACACGGTGCACCGCCTCGAGATCGCGCCCCAGCCACTCCACTCCAGCCTCCAGACCCCGACGCAGTGGACTGCCCAGGCGCCGGTCGAGGCGTTCACCGAACTCGATCAGCCGTCGCTGGGTAATGGACGGTGCCAGCAACGCCTCCCAGGTCTCGAATGTGGTGTACCGGTTGCTGTATTCGGTCAGGGTGCGGTGCAGATACGTGGTCCCGCTTCGCGGGATGCCGGTGATGAAGACGGCCTTGTCCAGCCGGGTGGAGCGATACCGTGGAAACAGCCACTCGTCGAGAAGCAGGAATACGCCGTGCCCGGCCTGAACCACCAGAAACAGCGGCATGCCCGCAAGCAGCAGGAGCCAGCGCCGCGGCCCAAAGACAACCGCAGGGTCTCGCCAGCCGCCCAGGGCGCGAAGCCACCACAGCAGATACAGCCCCTGTGCCTCGAACAATATGCGAAGCGTGTTCATCAGCGATCGAACACCAGTTGCCGGCTCAGCATGAAATTGGCACTGACCCCGACCACCCCACCCAACCAGATCGCGAGCAGGAGCAAACCAGCATGTCCCGCCGGCTGGAGCCCGATCTCGCGGAATCCCTCCAGCAACCCGACGAAGACGGCGTAATTGATGGCATTACCCAGGGCGTGCGCCCCGTAAAAGCGCGCGACATCGTGAACGGTGTGGCGACAGCGTGGGCAGTGGCGGAAGTTGTAACGGCGATTCAACAGGTAGCTGGCGCCGATGGCGGCGGTGAAGGAGAAAACCCGCGCTGCGTAGAGGTGCATGCCGGCCAAACTGTGCAGCAGGAGAAGCAGACCCATGTCGATCATCGCGACACTGGCGCCGATACCCAGGAAGCGGAAAAAGCTTGCTTCGGCGCGTAGTGCTTGCGGGAGGCGGAACATCGCGGGCCGGTCGCCGTGATTCATGCCGCAAGTAGACAACAACTGTGTTACAGGCATCTTGCAGTGACCCTGGAGGGAGGCGCCCAGGGCAGGCCGGCCACGCTGACGACAAGGGCCGGCTCGATCCTGTTACAGGCATGCAACCCGGGGCCGATCTCCCGTGACCTCCGGGAGGCGTTTCCAGGCACTACCGGGCATGAAAAAGCCCACCGATTAAGGTGGGCTAAGTCTCTGCCTATTCAGGCTTTTTCTGGTCGGGGCGGAGGGATTTGAACCCCCGACCACCTGCACCCCATGCAGGTGCGCTACCAGGCTGCGCTACGCCCCGAGCTCTTCGATTCTAGCGGATCGGGCCCTTCCGGGAAAGACTGACGGACTGCATGTTCCGCGAGACCGGCCTCGCCTCAGCTGCGCAGGATGCGCAGGATGCCCTCCAGTTCGGCAATGGTGTCCTGTACCAGCTGCTGGGTCTGGCTCATATCGCCCCTGGCCTCCTCGCCGCTGAGCTTCTGGCGGGCGCCGTGAATCGTGTATCCCTGCTCGTAGAGCAATGCCCGGATCTGCCGGATCAGCAACACGTCGTGCCGCTGGTAGTAGCGCCGGTTGCCGCGCCTTTTCACCGGGGACAGCATCGGAAACTCCTGCTCCCAGTAACGCAGCACGTGGGGCTTCACCTGGCAGAGTTCCGCGACCTCACCGATCGTGAAATAGCGCTTGCCGGGAATCGCCGGCAGTTCCTGACGTTCACTCGCCTCCAGCATAGGCCTCCACCCTCTCCCTGAGCTTCTGTCCCGGCCGGAAGGTCACCACGCGGCGCGCCGAGACCGGAATCTCTTCTCCGGTCTTCGGGTTCCGCCCGGGCCGTTCACTCTTGTCGCGCAACACGAAGTTGCCGAATCCCGACAGCTTGACGCTGTCCCCCCGTTCCAGGGCCATGCGCATCTCCTCGAAGAAGAGCTCCACCAGCTCCTTCGCCTCGCGCTTGTTCAGCCCCAATTCCTCGTGCAATGCGGTCGCCAGTTCCGCCTTGGTAACAGCTGCCATGCTCAGTATCTCGGTTTCGCGCCAAATCGGGCTGAAAGTTGGTCCACGACCGCCTTCGTCACGGAATCGACGTCGCCTTCGCCAAGGGTGCGATCAAAAGCCCTTAAAATCAAGCCCAAAGCGATGCTTTTCTCATTTTCTTCTAAGCCCTGGCCGCGATAGACGTCGAAGAGACGGGTCTCCTGCAGTACCGGAAGGCCCAGTTCAGCCACCGCCGCGAGCATTTCTCCGGCCGGGACAGCCTCGTCAACCACCAGAGCGATATCACGTCGAATGGCAGGAAAAGCCGACAGGTCCTTGAAAGCTGGAACCCGGACCTCGGCAACAATCCCGGCATCCAGTTCGAACAGGAAGAGCTCCGGAACATCGAAGCGCTCGCGCAACGACGGATGGAGCGCGCCCACCCAACCGATACCCCGGCCATCCAGCCGCACCTGCGCGGACTGACCATCGTGCAGCCCGGGGTGGACCGCCGGCACGAACCGCAGCGTCCCCGCAGACTGAGCGCACAGGGACTCCACGACCCCCTTCGCGTCGAAGAAGTCCACCGGCCGACGCGCGGCCTGCCAGTGCTCGGGTTCGGCTCTCCCGCAGAGCAGGCCCGCCAGACGCGATTCCTGCCGCAGGCCCGAGGCATCGGGAACGAAGCGCAGCCCGTGCTCGAACAGGCGCAGGTCTCCGCGTTGCCGCGCGACATTGTGCGCGGCCGTGCGCACCAGCCCCGGCCAGAGCCCGGGCCGCATCACTGCGAGTTCCGATGAAATCGGGTTCGCAAGCGCCAGGCCGCTCACCTCCGGATAGAAGGCCCCGGCCCAGTCGGTGCCGATGAAACTGAAGCTGATCACCTCATGGAATCCCATGTCCGCGAGTTCGCGTTTGCGGGCGCCGATCGCATCCTGCGTTGCCGAGGTCACCGGGGCGGTCGCGTGCGGCAGGGTCTGGGGCAGGCGTTCGTAGCCATGAACCCGGGCCAGTTCCTCGATCAGGTCCTCCTCGCGAACGAGATCGAAGCGGGCGCGCAGCGGAAGCACCTGCCAGCCGCCCTCGACCGCGGTCACCCGACAGCCCAGCCCGCTGAGGATGCGCTCGACCTCGCTGGGCGCAAGCGCCACGCCGAGGACCCGAACGATCCGCTCCCGGCGCAACCCGATCGGGACCTCCGCATGCGCAGCCGGGAGCGTTCCCGCGTGCACCACCGGACCCGCCGTTCCACCCGCGATCTGCAGGATCATTGCGGTGGCCCGCTCCATCGCGTAGAGCGGGATGGTCGGATCCACGCCCCGCTCGAAGCGGTGCGAGGCATCGGTGTGCAGTCCGTGGGCCCGCGCCCGGCCGGCCAGCGCCCGGGGGCTGAAGTGGGCGCTCTCGAGCACGATGCGCGTGGTAGAGGATCCGACCGCACTCTGCTCGCCGCCCATGATGCCGGCGAGTGCCAGCGGCCCGCCCTGCCCCGCGACCAGCAGGTCCGCCGGGCCGGGCTCGATGTCGGTGCCGTTCAGCAGTCGCAGACGGTCGCCGGCCCCGCCGAAGCGCACGGTGAGGGCCGGCCCGGCCGCGTCGGCGGCAAAGGCGTGCATCGGCTGACCGAGTTCCAGCATCACATAGTTGGTCACGTCCACTACCGGATGCAGCGGCCGCAGCCCGCAACGCCGGAGACGTTCGCGGATCCACAGCGGTGTTTGCGCGTGCGGATCCAGCCCCTCGATCACCCGCGCCGCATAGATCGGGCAGGCCTCTGCGTCTGTCACCCGCACCTCGACCGCGGATTCCGTTGCGGCGGGGACGGTCTCGATTACCGGGCCGCCAACGGGCTGTTCCAGAAGCGCGCCTGCCTCCCGTGCGACACCGAGCATGCCGAGACAATCCGCCCGGTTCGGGGTCAGATCCACCTCGAGGATCGCGTCATCAAGCCCCAGCCACTCGCGGAGATCGACGCCCACCGGAGCGTCCGCGGGCAGTTCCATCAAGCCATCCGAGGACTCTGCCAATCCCAGCTCCACCGCCGAGCACAGCATGCCCTGCGATTCCACGCCCCGCAGCCTGGAGCGCTTGATGCGGAAATCACCGGGCAGCACGGCTCCGAGGCAGGCCACCGGGGCCCGCATCCCCGCGACCGCGTTCGGCGCCCCGCAGACGATGTTCAGGGTCTCCCCGGTGCCGGCATCCACCTGGCAGACGCGCAACCGGTCCGCGTCGGGATGCGGCGCGACCGCGAGGACCAACCCGATGCGTACTCCGCTGAAGGCGGGTGCCGCGGCCTCGATCGCGTCCAGCTCCAGCCCCGCCATGGTCAGGCGGTGGCCGAACTGCTCGGCCGACTCCTCCACCGACACCCATTCGCGCAACCATTCCATGCTGATCCGCATCGCCGCTACCCCGCCCGCGCGAACTGTTCGATAAAGCGAACGTCATTCTCAAAAAACAGACGCAAATCATTGACTCCAAAGCGCAGCATCGCCATGCGCTCGACCCCGAGACCAAAGGCGAAACCGGTGAAACGCTCGCAATCGATGCCCACGTGCGCAAACACGTTCGGGTGCACCATCCCGCATCCCATCACCTCCAGCCAGCCCGTCTGCTTGCACACCCGGCAGCCCGCGCCACCACAGTGCACGCACTGGATGTCCACTTCGGCGGAAGGCTCGGTGAAGGGGAAATAGGACGGGCGGAAGCGCGTCTGCAGGTCCTCGCGCTCGAAGAAGGACTGGAGGAAGCTGCTGAGCACCCCCCGCAGATCCGCGAAGGTCACCCCGGAATCCACGTACAGCCCCTCCACCTGGTGGAACATCGGGCTGTGGGTCAGGTCGGAATCGCAGCGGTAGACACGCCCGGGCGCGATGATGCGCAACGGCGGCTTCTGCTGTTCCATGGTACGGATCTGCACCGGCGAGGTATGGGTCCGCAGCACCCGGTGTGCATCGAAGTAGAAGGTGTCGTGCATCGCCCGCGCGGGATGCTCCTCGGGAATGTTCAGCGCCTCGAAGTTGTGGAAGTCGTCCTCGACTTCAGGCCCTTCCGCGATCGCATAGCCCATCCCGGCAAAGAAGGACTCGATCCGGTCGATGGTCTGGGTGATCGGGTGCAGCCCGCCGACTGCAGGACGTCGGCCCGGCAGGCTCACATCCACGCGCTCCTCCCGCAGCTTTCTGGCCACCTCCGCACGGGCCAGTTCCGCCTGCCGCTCCTCGATCAGTGTCGACAGGGCCTGCTTGGCGGCATTGACCTCCTGCCCGGCCCGGGGCCGCTCCTCCGGCGGCAGCCGCCCGAGTTCCTTCAGCAGCCCGGTGAGCACGCCCTTCTTGCCCAGGTAGCGCACGCGCAGGCGATCGAGGTCGGCAAGGCCGGACGCTTCCCGGATCTCCTCGGCCGCCTGCGCCGCCAGCTTGTCCACTTGTTCCACTTCGATTCCCTCCACGGCCCATCGTCGACCGGCACCACCGGTCGGAAGGGCCAGTCACACGGTCTGCTGCAAAACGAAAAGGGAGGGGTCGAAGCAACCCCTCCCTCTACTGATCACCGGCGTACCCGCTCCGCTGCCGCCCGCGCCGGACCCGGGTCAAAGCGACCCGCGGGGCCGGCCGGAGCAGCGGGGCCCGACGCCGTACAGCCTGCCGGGGGCGGGCACCGGCACACGCGACCGCCTATGCGGCCAGTGCCGTCTTCGCCCTTTCGGCGACCTTCCCGAAGGCGGCGATATCGTGCACCGCCAGGTCCGCGAGCACCTTGCGATCGATCTCGACCCCGGCCTTGTTCAGCCCGTCGATCAGGCGGCTGTAGGACAGATCGAACTGCCGGGCCGCCGCGTTAATGCGGACGATCCACAATGCCCGGAACTGCCGCTTCTTCTGCCGGCGATCGCGGTAGGCATACTGCCCGGCCTTGGTGACGGCCTGATTCGCAACCCGGAAGACCTTCCGGCGAGCGCCGTAGTAGCCCTTGGCCTGGTCGAGAACCTTCTTGTGGCGTGCGTGAGCGGTCACGCCGCGCTTGACTCGTGGCATCTTCGTTCTCCCCGATCAGCTGTGCGGCAGCATCTGGCGAACGGCCGCGACATCGCTGTCGTGGATCATCGCCGCACCACGAAGGTTGCGCTTACGCTTGGTGGATTTCTTGGTCAGGATGTGGCTGCGGTGCGACTGCGCCCGCTTGAACCCACCCGAACCGGTCTTGGCGAAGCGCTTGGCGGCGCCCCGGTTGGTCTTCAGTTTCGGCATTTTCCTCTCCAGACAGGGATCGTTGCACGGGGCACGATCATTCATGAAAGGCCGGCGGGTATACCGGGACCCGCCGGCCCTTGTAGTACCCGGAGCGACTCCGGGGCGATCACTTCTTCTTTCCGGACATCACCATGACCATCTGACGCCCTTCCATCTTGGGTCGCTGTTCCACCACCGCAATGTCGGCGAGGTCCGCCTCGATGCGGTCCAGCAGCTCGCCACCAAGTTCCTGGTGACGCATCTCGCGCCCACGGAAGCGTATGGTCACCTTGCCCTTGTCGCCGGCCTCGAGGAAGCGCTTCAGGTTGCGCAGCTTCACGTCGTAGTCGGCTTCGTCGGTGCCGGGACGGAATTTCACCTCCTTCACCTGCACCTGCTTCTGGTTCTTCTTCGCGGCCTGTGCCTTCTTGGCCTGTTCGAACTTGAACTTGCCGTAATCCATGATCCGGCATACCGGCGGATCGGCGTTCGGTGAGATCTCGACCAGATCGAGTCCCTGATCCACCGCCGTCCTCAGCGCCTCTTCCGTATTCACGATCCCGCGGTTTTCACCCTCGGCGTCGATCAGGCGGACGGTCGGGCAGATGATCTGCTCGTTCAGTCGAACATTCTTGGCTCCGCTAATAGCGTTATTCTCCAGTCAGTGGTGATGGGATGCTCACGGAGAGCGGCTCGCAATCTCCGCGTCGAGTCGGGCGCCAAGGGCCTCGAGCCCCATGCTTCCCAGATCCTCGCCGGCGCGGGTGCGCACCGCCACGGTCTCCGTTTCCATTTCCCGGTCTCCGAGGACCAGCAGATACGGAACCCGCTTGAGCGTGTGCTCGCGAATCTTAAAGCCGATCTTTTCGTTTCTCAAGTCGGCTTCCACGCGCAGGCCCTTCTCCTGCAAGGCTTTCACCACCTGCTGCGCATACGCGTCCTGGCGCTCGGTAATCGTGAGGACCGCGACCTGCACCGGCGCGAGCCAGAGCGGGAAGAGGCCCGCATAATGCTCGATCAGGACCCCGAAGAAGCGCTCCAGCGATCCGAACAGCGCCCGGTGGATCATGATCGGTCGCTTGCGCTCGTTTCCCTCCGACACGTACTCCATGTCGAAGCGCTCGGGCAGGTTGAAGTCGAGCTGCACCGTCGAGCACTGCCACTGCCGACCGATCGCGTCCCGGATCTTGATGTCGATCTTCGGGCCGTAGAAGGCGCCGCCACCCTCGTCCAGCGAGTAGTCCAGCCCCTTCTTCTCGATCGCCGAGCGCAGCGCCCCGGTGGCGTGCTCCCAGATCCGGTCGGACCCGACCGCATCTTCCGGCTTCGTGGAAAGATTGATATCGAACTCCTTGAAACCAAAAGCATTCAGGAGCTCCAGAGTCAGCTCCAGCACGCCGATGATCTCGGACTCGATCTGGTCCTCGCGGCAGAAGATATGGGCGTCGTCCTGGGTGAAGCCGCGCACCCGCATCAGGCCGTGCAGTGCCCCCGACATCTCGCGCCGGTAGACCGTGCCCATCTCGCCCCAGCGCAGCGGCAGGTCCCGGTAGGACCGCAGGCGATCCTTGTACACCAGCACGTGGAACGGACAATTCATCGGCTTCAGCTGGAAGGCCTGGTTCTCGTCCTCCATCGGCTCGTACATCGACTCCGCGTAGAAGTCCGCGTGTCCCGAGGTCTTCCAGAGCTCCAGGTTGGCGATGTGCGGCGTCACCACGAAGTCGTAACCTGCGCGCTCGTGCAGATCGAACCAGAACTGCTCGATCACGCGACGGATCCGCGTCCCCTTCGGATGCCAGAAGACCAGCCCGCCGCCGGCGTCGTCCTGGATCGAGAACAGGTCCAGCTCCGCGCCGATACGGCGGTGGTCGCGCCGCTCCGCCTCGCGCAGCTGTTCGAGGTAGGCGTTCAGCTGTTCCTTGTTCGGCCATGCCGTGCCATAGATGCGCTGCAGCATCTCGTTGTTCGAGTCGCCCCGCCAGTACGCCCCCGCGACCTTGGTCAGCTTGAAGGCCCTGAGGCGGCCGGTCGACGGAATGTGCGGCCCGCGGCACAGGTCGACGAAGTCGCCCTGACGGTACAGGGAGATCTCCTGTTCCTCCGGAATGCTCGCGATGATCTCCGCCTTGTACTCCTCGCCCATGTTGCGGAAGTACACGACGGCCTCGTCGCGCTCCATCACCGAGCGTTCGACCGGAAGATCGGCCTTCGCAAGCTCCTTCATCCGCTTTTCAATCTTTTCAAGATCTTCCGGCGTAAAGGCGCGCTCGAACGCGAAGTCGTAGTAGAAGCCGGTGTCGATCACCGGGCCAATGGTCACCTGGGCGTTCGGGAACAGCTCCTTCACCGCCTGCGCGAGCAGGTGAGCGGTGGAATGCCGGATGATCTCGACGCCCTCCGGGTCGCGATCGGTGACGATCGCCAGATCCGCGTCATCGCTGATCTCGTGTCGGACATCCACCAGCTGCCCGTCGACCTTGCCGGCCAGTGCGGCCTTCGCGAGACCGGGCCCGATGTCGCGGGCAACATCCAGCACGGAGACCGGCGCGTCGTATTCGCGGCGGCTGCCGTCGGGAAGAGAAACGGAGGGCATTGCAGAACTCCTTCGCCGACCTGTACGCGGGGTCGAGCAATCCGGGATAGACAGTCGCGGAAAGATACCAGACCACCCCCGCAGGGACCACCACAAACACAATTGAAGGGGTCGATCACGGCAGTCATCCCACCCCGGACAAGGGCACCCCACCCACCCCCGCATCGCGGCCAGAGGCCGCTCCCACCAACCCCCCCG
>NZ_JAWLHP010000003.1:80459-83693 GCF_041690275.1 Thioalkalivibrio sp. | reverse complement strand
CTAGCGGCCCAGGACTTCGCTCCTCGCGATGACGGATTAACCAGCATCGCCCTACGGTAGCATCAGATGCGTGGCAGGCGGTATCTGCGTCTGCCGATGGCTCAGGATCTCGCTGCGCGCATGCGGCGCCAGATCCAGCCCTGGGGACGTTCCATCCCGGTGAGGAGCAGGTCCAGCGTGGACGGGTGCCGCAGGACGCGGCCAAGCCGGTGGACGGCGCACGGCCGGCCCGCAAACAGGATGTGGTCCCCCGCTTCCAGCAGCGTGTCGTCGGGTGGCGCCAGCAACGTCTCCGAACCTGAACTGCGGTGCAGCATCAGCGACACGCAGGGCACCCGTGCTTCCGGTTGGCCCGGGAAGACCAGCAGTTGGCCCAGGGACACCGCTTCCCGTTTCAGGCGTTCTGACAGCGCGGGTGCCTGCGCCTCGGAGATCTCGACGGCCCACACCGCCGGTACCCGATCGTCGGTCGCGGCGCCGATCCGGCTGAGCAGCTCGTTCGCCCAGTCCGCATCGTGCTCGCGTGACCGGACCAGGAACTGGGGGAGCAATGGTGAAACGAGATGGGAGAGGACGGACTCGGCCAGGATCTCGCTGTGGCGCACCACCATGTCCACCCGGCCGGCCTCGAACAGGATGCCGTTGTCGTCGCGGTTCTGCCGGCCCACCATGAAGAGCTTGGGATTGAGTTCGTGGGCGGTCATCAGGATCGACAGGTTGTTGCTGTCCCCGTTGGTGCCGGCCACGATGCCCGCAGCCGATTCGACTCCGGCCTCCTGGAGGGTGTCCGCCTCGGTGCCGCGACCGCGCACGCAATCCTCACCGCAGCCCGTGCCCTCGGGGTCCGCCTCGACGATCGTCACCTTCACCCCTTCGCGCGCCAGGCCGGCGTTTGCCGCCTTGCCGAACCGGCCATAGCCGCAGAGGATCCAGCGTCCGTGCGGCGGGTAGACCGGCATCGGCAGCTCGTTTCCGGGCACGCTGCTGAGCCACTGGTGCAGCAGGTGATGCGCGGGCGAGTGGACGGCCAGTGCCAGACGGTCTCCGAAGACCTCGAAGGGGTCGATCACTTGGTCGGTTCCGAAGGAACGCATGTTGCGCTCGGTGTCGCTGCTCTGGGCGCGGCAGATCACGGGTAGCCGGGGGTTCAGGAGTTTCGCGGTGATGGCGATCTTCAGGTTCACTTCGTCGCTGTCCGTCAGCGCCACCACGCCCTCGCAGAAGGGGTTCGAGACACCCGCTTTCTCGAGCTGACCGGATTGGCTCGCGTCTGCGCTGAGGCCGGGCACGTGGATGTCCATGGTCGAGAGGGCAAGATCGTTGATGCGATTCTGATCGCTTTCGATCACAACGACGCGCTTGCGCCGCTGCTGCAGCGCGTGAACGAGCAGGCTGCCGGTATCCCCGTAGCCGCAGACGATCAGGAACGGCGCGTGCAGGCGGCGGATGCTGCGGTCGAAGGCCTGCCGGCTGACGGCCAGCTTGAAGGGCGGATCCTGCATCAGACTCAGGATCTTTCCGATTGCGTAGAGCCAGGCCACCACCGACAGGAAGATGGTGAGGCTGGTCCACATCCTCTGCCCCTCGCTGAAGGCGTACGGGATCTCGCCGAAGCCGATGGTCGTGGCCATGTAGCTCACGAAATAGAAGGCATGGAAGAAGTCCATGCGCCAGGGCTCGCCCTGGTCGTCCACGCCAGGGATCAGGACCAGGCCGGTGACAGAGATCGCATAGGCGAAGATCAGCGCCAGCAGCGGCGCCCGCATGCGCCGCAGAAACAGGAAGAGCACCTTGTCCATGCCGGTGTCAGCGGCGCAGGTTGACGGTATCCGCGATCAGCAGCACCACGGAGATCACGTTGGCCACGACCGCTCCGGCCGCCAGGGACACGATGCTCGACATCATCGTCGGGCTCAGGCCGGCGGCGCTGATGTTGCCCGCATAGCCCCACACCAGCGCGGCCGCCAGCAACTGGAGGACCGCAACCAGCGAGGTCGCGAGCAGCAGCGCGCCGGTCTGGGTGCGGTCACCGAACTTGAGCACGGTTGCGACGAGGTTCACCACGATCGCGGCGAACAGCTCCCAGACGTTGTGGTGGGCGGGATTGTCTATCTCGCCGAGCACGAACCCGAAGTTCAGCGTCAGCGCCAGGATGATGAAGAACCCGAAGACCACCTTTTCCAGATTCATGACTGTCCCCTTGAGTTGTTGTCGTGGCGGCGAGTTTCGGGCTGCCGATTGCGGCGGCAGTCGCCATCCCGAGCAAGGAAAACCGGGGCCCGCCCGGCCCACCCGGGGCATGCCCCGCAGCCGCGCGCGCACCGTAGCGGGGCCTTGCGCTCCATCATAGGCCGTCGATCTCTCCGGCGCCGTCTGGAGGATTTGCAGCGCCCGTGCGCGGGGTCGGACCTTTACTGTTCACCGCGCTTCGCTCGCGATGACGGATCGCATTGTTCGATTCCCCCGGGACCTTGCGCGGGTCGCCGGAATTATAGGAAAGCACTGATCAATGCGCTCGTCATTGCGATGACGGATTGATCAGCGTTTCCATAGCGGGGGCGCCCGCTGGCCGACGGGGGAATTCATGCGCGTCCCGACCCGTCGAAGAGTGAGCGGTATTGTCAATGTGCATTCGGGCTGCGACTCATGAAAAATGAGTGAGGAGAGTGAGATGGCTCCAGGAACTTCGAGTATTTTCGCAAGTGTGATCCTCCTGCTGTTTCTGTCCGTTCCGGCGCAGGGCGCGGATTCCGCGCCCTGGGGGCAGGCGGTTGTCGATCCGATTGACTACGCACCGCAGAAGGTGGTCTACGACGTCGCGCAGGGCGATCTGGAGCGCTTCGAGCGGATTCTCGACCGCGTGAGTTTTCTGAACAACCTGTACGAGGCCGATCCGTTCGAGGCGTCGATCGTGCTGGTGCTGCACGGGGATGAGATCCGGTTCTTCGGAATCGAGAACCATGACGAATTCGGCGAACTGATGCGACGCGCACAAAGCCTCACGGTCTCTGGCCCGATCGAGTTCCGGATGTGCCGGGTGGCCGCTCATGAACGCGGCTTCGACCCCGAGGACATCCATGGTTTCGTGCGCATGGTGCCGATGGCGGATGCCGAGATCATCCGCCTGCAGCAGGAAGAGGGCTACGTGTTCATGCAGTGATCTGCAGGAGCGCGTGCAGGAGCGGCCTCCGGCCGCGATGGGCTTCACGGGCCGATTGCGGCGCCGGTGGGAGC
>NZ_JAWLHP010000003.1:34354-80359 GCF_041690275.1 Thioalkalivibrio sp. | reverse complement strand
GCGGCGCCGGTGGGAGCGGCCTCCGGCCGCGATGGGGTTCGCGGGTCGATCGTGGCGCGGGTGGGAATGGCCGCCTACCGGACTGACTGGTGGCGGATGATCCGGTGCACCAGCTGCAGCTTCTCCACCGCCGGGGGCGCAAGGACGAAGGGATAGGCGTCCTCGTGGCCCATGCTGCGGTTCAGGCTGTTCAGCGCGAAGGCGAGTGGTAGCCAGTTCTCGAGGATCGGCGCGAACTCCGTCTGACTGCAGGGATCGAATCCGTGCTCCTTGGCCATGGACTGCTGACCGGTCCCCTTCAGGCGCACGTCGACGCCGAAGGCGCGCGCGGTCTCCAGGGTATCGACGATGTGCAGGTAGTGGGCCCACGTCTCGGCCCAGTCCTCCCAGGGATGACTGCTGGCATAGGCAGTGACGAAGCGTTCCCGCCAGCCGCGTGGCGGGCCCTCGGCATGATGGCGCTGCAGTGCCTGCCGGTAGTCCAGGGTCTCGTCGCCGAACAGCGACCGGAAGTCGCTGAGCCATTCGCGGTCCCGAACCAGCCGGTCCCAGTAGTAATGCCCGGATTCGTGGCGGAAGTGTCCGAGAAGCGTCCGGTACGGCTCTGCCATGTCCTTGCGCATTTGCTCCCGGGCTGCAGGGTCGGCCTCGGCGATGTTCAGGGTGATCAGGCCGTCGGCGTGTCCGGTGAGCACGCGCTGCTGCTCATTGAACGCCGGATCCGGGTCGGCCAGGAAATCGAAGGCCATTCCCTTGGGATCCCGGTGCCTCGGCTGCACCGGCAGGTCCAGGCGGAGCAGGCTGTAGACCAGGCGTCGCTTCTGGGTTTCCAGCCGCTGCCAGAGGGTCTGGTTGCCCGCAACGGTCAGGTCCGGGATGGTGCGGTTCAGTCGGCAGGACACGCAGAGCGGATCCGGATCCCGTTCCGGGATCATCCAGTTGCAGACCTCGTACTGCGCCGAATTGGCGCAGGCCCGATAGATGGCGTCCTCAGGCGATGCCAGGGCACGCCAGAGACCCTGCGCCGTGCCTTCGAGCGCGGAGACCTCCATGCGGTCGGGGAGAAAGCCCAGGGTATGTCCACAGCGGACGCAACGGACGTTCTCGAAATAGACGTGCTGGCCACAGTGCTGGCAGGCATAGAGTCTCATGATGCTCCGGGATCGGGGAGGGTCGCGATTCGGGCAAATATAGCAGGCTCATCAACCTGCGCAGGAGGCCAGCCCCGGTCCTGCGATCCTGCAAGGCAGGCCGATCCGCGACAGGATTCGCCGGCCACGGAGGTCGGCTTCGGCACAGCTCCCGAACAGGGGGCTCACCATGCCGCGGCATGCCGGCAGTTCAGTGAGGTCGCCATGTTGGTCTTCCCGGATGGGTCCGATTACCTAGGGAAAAACATGGCTGGACGCACTCCCGGGAGCCCACTATGTTCATGGGTACGGCGGCAGCCGCCGGATCGTCGGTCCGGCAACGCTGTGACGTCGGCGCATCCCTGCAAAAAATCTGAGGAGAAATCTCATGACAGTCGCAAAGGTTACTGAAATAACGGCCGAATCGACCAAAAGCTTCGAGGATGCGATTCAACAGGGACTCGACCGGGCCTCCACCAGCCTGCACGGTATCAAGGGCGCCTGGGTGAAGGAGCAGAAGGTGACGGTCGAGAATGGAAAGATCGCGGGTTACCGTGTTGACCTCAAGGTCACATTCATACTGGACTGAACGAGCCCGCCCAGAGGGCCGGGCTCCCTCTCTATCGGTCGCGGGCAATCGGCCGCCCCAGGCCGAAAGACGCCGAAGCCGCTGTTGAGCCTGTGGCGCATGGGGCCGCACGCGCGCCGGCCCCCGCCCGCGTCGTGCTACAAGCCAGACGGACTGCCGTCGCCCAGGCGGTTGTGCGGACGTGGCCTCTCGTGATGATTCCCTGGTGGTTCAAGTTCGCCTATCTGGCCTTCGTAGCCGTTCTGGTTCCCGTCTATGCGCTGGAACACGGCTGGGTGAGCTTCCTCTGGTTCTCCAACCTGGCTCTGATCGGCGGGCTCATGGCTGCATGGCTGGAGAGCCCCCGCCTCGCCAGCATGATGCTGGTCGCCGTGCTACTGCTGGAGATGGGCTGGATCGCCGATTTCGTCGGCAGCCTCTTGCTGCTTGGGACTGCGCCCCTCGGTGGTGTGGACTATCTGTACGATCCCGGAATCGCGCTGCCTGTCCGTCTGCTGTCGCTGTATCACCTGCTGCTTCCCTTCGTGCTCCTGTGGCTGGTCTGGAGGCTGGGATATGACCGGACCGCGTGGCGGCCCTGGATCCCGATCGGACTCTCTGTGCTGGTGCTGAGCTTTCTGCTCTCGAGCCGGGAACGGAACGTGAACTGGGTGTGGGGTCCGGGCGGCGAGCCCCAGCAATGGATGCCCCCGGAGGCATGGCTGGCTCTGGTGCTGGCCTTCTGTGGCCTCGTCTGGTGGAGCACGCACATGCTGATCCTGCACGTATTGCAGCGTTGGGGGTTGCGGATAAACCGCTAGTGTCCTGAGTCAGAGGTTCGCAGCGCGCGCTGAGGAGGCGCCGATGGCCCTGTTCAGCGCCTGCCTGGTGGGCCACGGCAGTTCGCGGGCTAGCGCAGAAAGAGTGTCGCCAGGGTAATCGCATACAGTCCAAGGACCAGCGTGCTCTCGAAGCCAATGTTCCCGAAGCCGAATTTTTCGCGCCGCAGGAGTCCCATCATCAGTGTCCCGGACATCAGAATGGTGACGGCGATCCACAGCAGTTCGTCAGTGCCGAGGGAGGCATACAGCGAACCCTCGCGGTAGAGCGAGTCGGAGACGGACAGAAACAGGACATCAAACGCGTTGCCGCCGATCACATCACCGACCGCAAGAGCAAGCGCGCCGCGGCGCACCGCCGCGACGGCGATCACCAGTTCGGGGAGGGAGGTGGAAACCGCGGTGAACACACCGCCAACCACGCTCTCCTGGATTCCGAGATGAGCGGAGAGGGCGATACCGGACATGGCGATGACCCAGCCGGAGGCCGCCACCGCGGCCGCCAGCGCTGCGAACACCAGCCAGTCAACCGCTACCGCCCTCTCTCCCCGGTGCCCTTCCTCTCCCTCGGGTGGGGTTTGGCGGGTGATCCTCGGTCGCCACATGGGATGTTTGTGCGCCCGGCTCACCAGCTTGACGCCCCCGATGTACGCGATCACCAGGACGATGGATGCCGGATGCATCCACCCGATCTGGAGCTGCGGGGTGGCCATCGCGAACAGCGGGATCGCCAGCAGGGCGATCAGCAGGGCCACCTGCTGGAGGTTCGCCTCGGAGGCGGCTGCATGTTCGAGATTGGCCCGGCGGTAGACCATGTCGGCCACGGCCAGAAAGACCGTCTGGGCGGCGATGCCGCCAAGCGAATTGCTGACCGCAAGTGAGGCGTGGCCCTGGATCGCGGCGGTTCCCGAGGTCACGAGCCCCGAGAGCGACGTGGTGGCGCCGATGAACACGGCGCCCATCACGGCCTGACCCAGACCGGTCACTCGGGCAAGATACTCGGCGCGGGCGGTGATGAGCACGCCGCAGACGCCGATGACGGCCGCCGCCAGCAGGAATCCCACGAGGCTTACCGTCAGAGACAACGCCATGCGGTACACACCGTTGGTTGCGCGGGGATACCCCTGAGTGTTGCATAGATTGCTGAGCTGCGGAGCCACCTTCGGTCGCCATCGTTACCGGATGCGATGGGTGTCCGTGCGGAGGCCCGGGCTTGGTCGGGCAACCGACCGGGAACCGGCGAGGAGGCCGGCGACGGACGGCCGGTCGGGTGGGCGGGAGGTATCCTGTTTGTTCATTTCATGCCGAACCCGTCCTTGCGGCGGAGGACGAACCGCTGTTTGCTGATGTGGCGGCCACCAACAGGGTCATTGTTTTCGATGTCGATCAAGCAACGCCTGCGGCGCCGGGATTGGACCGGAGGACATTCCTCCGGTACCGGCATTGTGCCGCTCCGGAGTCTTCACGATCCTTTCGGGCCCTGTCATCCGGGGGAATCGCGGACGGCGCGACGCCGCGTCCGGGGCGGCCATGACTGCGGGGCGGCAGGGTGACCGGCAGAAGACGGCGTGCCCGCTGGCTCACGCTGCTCCACGTCGGCAACCTCGGACTGCTCGGCGTGCTGCTCCTGCACCAGGCCCATCTGCATCTTGCCCATCCCGGCTATGAATCCGTGCATGTTTCCCAGGTTCAGGAGATCCGGCAGCGGGTGGACGGACGCAGCGAATTCCGCTTCGCGGTCGTGGGTAACGTGAACAACTCGGTCCGGGTGTTCCGTGATCAGGTCGTGCCGCGTCTGAACGCCGGTCCCTATGACTTCGTGGTCTCCGCCGGTAATGCCGTCAGCGGCGGACAGGAAGAGAACTATCGGACCGTCCACCGGCTGTTCAATGCCCTGGATGCTCCTTACGTGCTGACATTCGGCCAGAACGAGCACGATGATTTCGGAAGCTTCCGCTTTTACGAGCAGTTCGGCCCCTATTTCTTCTCCTTCGTGGCCGGCGATGTGCACTTCCTCTTCCTCGATGGCACCGGCAAGAGCTCCCTGTCCTGGCAGCTGGACTGGGTCGAGCGCGAGCTGTCCGGCTCCTCGGCATCGCGCCGCCTCGTCTTCATCGGCCTGCCCGTTCACCGGAAGCTCCCGGAGACACCGGTCTTCGAGTCGGAACACTACCTCGATGCACCGGCCTTCCGCGACGCACTGGTCGGGCTCTTCGAACGTCACGGCGTCGACGTGGTGTTTTCGTCCAACCTGACCCTCTTCTCGCAGCTCGAGCGCAATGGCGTCCGGTATGTAACGACCGGCGGGGCCGGGGGGCTGATCGTCGACAGCGAATCGAGCTTCCATCACTTCGTCGACGTGGGGATTTCCGCCGACGGCATCACCATTGAGCCGATCCGCCTGGACCTGCACCTGCCTGCCTGGCAACGCAGGCTGGATGGTCTCTGGAACGCGATCTACTCGTTCTTCTATGTCAGCTACACCCGCTTCCTGCTGCTCGTCAGTGCACTCGTGCTGCTCGCGCTGTACCTGCATCGCCTGCTGGTCGAGGATCGCGATTACTATCCGGACTTCGACGTTGACCCCGCCCCGTACCAGGGACGTTCGCTGCGTGTCGGCATGTATTCCAACAACTACTTCCCCTTCGTCTCCGGCGTGACGGTTTCCGTGGAGCGGCTGCGCCGCGGTCTGGACGCGCTTGGCGATCGGGTCCTGCTGATCGTGCCCCGGTATTCCGACCCATGCGTGGACGATGGGGACATCGAGCGTGCGCCGACATTGATGGCCTTCGGCGAGCAGGGCGAGTTCCCGCTGTCGAATCCCCTGCGCGCGCGGCTGGGAGCCCGCCTGAGGGCCTTCGGTCCCGACGTGATCCATGTGCACCATCCGTTCTGGCTCGGTTCATTGGGGCTGTTCATGGGACGGCGATTGAAGATACCGGTGGTGTATACCTACCACACGCGACTGGAGCACTATGCCCACTTTGTACCGCTGCCGGGCCTGCTGTTCCGGAATCTGATCTCGCATTACCTGATCCGGCGTTTTGCAAACAAGTGCCAGGGAATCGTGGTGCCGACCAGCTCCGCGGAGGAGTACCTGCGCGTGATCGGCGTCAGCACCAAGACCCTGGTGCAGCCGACCGGGATCGACTTCGATCGTTATCAGCAGGTGGAGGAAGGCAGTGTGGCGAGGCTCCGTGCCAGACTCGGCATCGCGGGCGGCGAGACGGTGCTGGTGAGTGTCTCGCGACTCAGCGCCGAAAAGAACATCGAATTCATGCTCGAATCACTGGCCGGCCTCGTGTCGCGCGGAACAACGGCCTTTCGGCTCGTGCTGATTGGTGACGGGCCGGCCCGGCCACGGCTGATCCGGTTGATCGAAGATCTTGATCTTGCCGGCCGGGTGGTGCTGGCCGGTTCCGTGCCTCCGGAAGAAATGCCCCGCCATTACCGCCTCGGCGACGTCTTTGTGTTCGCTTCCAAGTCCGAGACCCAGGGCATGGTGATCCTGGAGGCGATGTCGGCCGGATTGCCTGTGGTGGCCGTGCGTTCCAGCGGTATCGCGGACGCCGTGATCGACGGAAAGAACGGCTTCAAGACGCCCGAGGATCACGACGCCTGGGCTACGCGGGTGCAATCGCTGATAGAGGACATCGAACTTCGGACCCGTTTGGGCGTTCGGGCCCGGGAGTTCGCCAGGGCCCATGACACCGCGTCCTTTGCCCGAAACATCCATGATTTCTACGCGTTGCTGCTGGCCCAGTACCATGCAGGCCGCCGGCAGGCCCACTAGCGCCGGTTGCCGAGCTTCCTGCCGTAGTTGCGCAGGCCAAGGAGGAGACCGATCGCTGCGGCCAGGCCCGCGAGTGCCCAGAACAACTCCTCGCGGCTGGCCGCGAAGATCAGCGCGCCAAGCTGGCTGCCCAGCAGCGTCACCGCGGCGAGTCCCGGTACGATGCCCAGAGTGGATCCGATCATGTAGTCACGAAAACGCAGGTGGAACGCTCCCGCCAGCATGTTTGTGACCGTGAACGGAGCCACTGGCAGGAGGTTGATCCACGTCATGGTGCAGATGCCGCGGCGTATGAAGAGACGCGAGAGTCTCTGCAAGCGCCGTCCGCCGTAGACCACGACGGCTTCACGACCGAGTCGGCGGCCAATCCAGTAGGAAACGACCGACGAGGTCAGGGTGCCGAGGGTGGCGTAGAAGAACCCCCAGGTCGGACCGAACAGCAATGCCGTCAGGACCACCATCAGGGTCAGCGGAAACATCATCAGCAGGGCGGCCGCGTAGGCTGCCATGATCCCGGGGACAAGCCAGGGGTTGTCGCGCCAGTCGGCAACGGACGCAAACCATCCCCGGAGGTTGTCGACGGTCAATACCTGCTCGATTGCGAGCCACTGCCACAGCAGTCCGAGTGCAAGCAAGATGACCGCCGCACCAAGCACGTTTACCAGTGGACGTGACATCGGACGCTCCGGCCAGCGATGAAAAGAGGCCTGTGAGGCGGCTCGGTTCGGCGCCCTCCGTCGCCGATGCGGCGCTGCACGGAAGATCACCATAAATACCAAGGATGCCGCAGCCGCCACGACCTTGTCACGATACCGCAATGTGATCGGTGCAAATGAGGGAGGCTTCGAACGGACGGATCCATCGATGTTTCTTCGACCCGTCGGTTGCGGTCTCGAATGGACTATGATCTGCGCAGGCGCGGCCTCACCCTGGCGGCGATTCCTGTGATCCAAAGGAGGCAACGATGAGCGATCGAGACGCGTACGTGGAGAAGATGAAGGCGAGGATCGACCAGTGGAACGCCGACCTGGCCCAGCTCGAGGCCCGTTCGCGCGAGGCCGAGGCGGATATGCGGGCGAAATACGACGAGCAGATCAAGGAGCTGCGGGAAGATCGGGAGCGCGCTGAGGAGCGGTTGAAGGAGCTTCAGCAGGCCAGCGAGGATTCCTGGAAGCGCTTGCGCGACGGCATGGAGTCGGCCTGGGACGAGATGGCCAAGGCGTTCCGGGAGGCCTGGGAACGCTTCCGTTGAGATGACGCTGTTTGACCCGGGTCGCCATGGCCCGCATGGGATCATTCCGACCGGGAAGGAAGCCTGAGGCGGGAGCGGGCGGGGCGGCCGCAGGATGGAAATGCGCGCGCCGGATCGATAGCCTGAACCCAATGGTGCATCACGGTGCGCGGCTGGTTCCGACCCGTGTGCCACCACTGGCCTGCGGCACCGCGGGGTAGGGCGCGAAACGGCTTGTGCCCACCATCGGCCACGGCATCCTGGCCGGCGCCGGCAGGTTCGCGAACGACGACCGTCACGGGAGGGCACATGTGGTTGCGGGTCAGTTGCAGGCTTGAAATGGCGTTCGATGTCCCGAGCCCGATGATCCTGCTCCTGCGTCCACGGAGCGATTCGAGACAGTGGGTCGCGCGCGACTACTATGCGGTCTGGCCGCCCCTGCCGATCCACGAATACACGGACATCTACGGCAACCGGTGCCAGCGCCTGCTGAGCCCGGCGGGTCGGTTTCAGCTGGAGGTGTCCTCGGATGTCCATGTTGCCCCGGGGATCGAGCGGCGGCCGGGTGCGCCGTTCGTCGAGGTGCAGGAACTGCCCGTGGACGTCCTCACCTGCCTGGCGCCGAGCCGCTATTGCGAGTCCGATCGGCTCGGCGGACTGGCGACCCGGATTGCGGGCCGACGCCGCCCCGGATACGAGCAGGTGCAGGCCATCACGGAGTGGATCCACAGGACGCTGGAATATCGCACCAACTCGCATCCGGTCCCGATCTCCGCGGAGGAGGTGCTGGAACGGGGTCACGGAGTGTGCCGGGACTTCGCTCATGTGGGCATCGCGCTTTGCCGCAGCCTGAGCATCCCTGCACGGATCACCGTTGGCTACCTCCACCGCCTGGAGCCGATGGATTTGCATGCCTGGTTCGAGGCCTTTCTGGATGGCGAGTGGTACGTCTTCGACCCCACGCGGGCCACGCTGAGCGGTGGGCGGGTCTGTCTGGCCCATGGCCGGGACGCGGCCGATGTGCCGGTCTTCACGCAATTCGGTCCGCCGGTGTTCCCGACGCGGATGGATGTGACCGTGGATGAGGTCCCGGGACCGTGAGACTGCGGGGCCTGGCCGCCGGAGGCCTCTGCGCCGGGGATCGCCACGTCCCGCCACGCTGCGCTGGCGGCTAAAGGCTGCGCGCCTGGCGGTGACGGCGCCGATCCGCATGTTCGGGGCCGCGGAGCCTTCGTGCCCATCGGGACTCGCCTTGCGCGTCGGTTCGCTGCCGGTGGCCACGCCGAAAGGGCGTATTCTTACCTATTTACAAAATTGCAAAATTCGGGTTGCCAAGCGGAAGCTCGTGATCCCGTTACAGCCATACCCAGTCATACTATAATAGAGGAAAATGGAGCCCCGGCTGGCGCGCAATGCGGTCCGGCCGGTGTTTATCGTCCCGTGCCCGGGGACGATCCGTTGCCATCCGACATCATCCACTCAGGAGTCGATGTGTCAAAGAACATTTTCATTATCGGGGCCGACTGGTTCAACATGCAGAAGGTCAGAAAGGTCGAGATTGATGCCGAGTTCAAACTCCACGAACTCCTCAGTTTCGACGAAGTAAAGGGAAAGGGTTTCTATCCGGTAGAGGAGTGTCTCGCGAAGGCAAAGGAGCGTCTTCAGGAATTCGACGGTTCAATCGATGCGATCATCGGCTACTGGGACTTTCCGGTCACCACCATTGTGCCGATCCTCTGCCGCGAGTACGGACTTCCCTCGCCGTCGCTTGAAAGCGTGCTGCGGTGCGAACACAAGTACTGGAGCCGGCTTGAGCAGCGCAAGGTGATCCCGGACATGACCCCGCGCTTCGACGTGGTGGATCCGTTCGACGATGCGGCGGTCAACGCCATCGACGTGCCCTTCCCGTTCTGGATCAAGCCGGTCAAGGGGACGGATTCACTGCTCGCCTTCAAGGTGCGCAACCGCCGCGAACTGGATCACGCAATCGACCGGATCCGGGCGCGGATCGACCGGATCGGGAGACCCTTCGACCAGATCCTCGCGCATGCGGATCTGCCCCCGGAAATCGCGGGCATCGGTGGCCACCACTGCATCATCGAGGAGTCCGTTGGCGGTCGCCAGTGCACGATCGAGGGTTATGTCTTTGGCGGCGAGCCGCGGCATCACGGCATCATCGATTCGATCAACTACCCGAAGCGCTCATCCTTCCTTCGCTATCAGTATCCATCGATCCTGCCGAAGCGGGTCAAGAGCAGGATCAGTGAAGCGACGAACCGGCTCCTGCCACACCTGGGCTACGACAATGCCACCTATAACGTGGAGTATTTTTACCAGCCGAAGAGCGAGCAACTGACATTGCTGGAGATCAATCCCCGCCTGTCGCAATCACACGCCGACATGTTCGAAAAGGTGGATGGGGCATCCAATTTCCAGATCATGCTGGAACTGGCCCTGGGAAGGGAACCCGATTTCCCGTTGCGCCGCGGCCGTTACGGTTGCGCGGCGAAGTTTCACGTGCGCGTGTTCGAGGATGGAATCGTCTCGCACGCGCCTGACGCCTCCGACATCCAGCGCATAGAGCAGGAGTTTCCCGAGACGCGGATCGAGCTCAAGGTCCGGCAGGGAACACGATTGTCGGAGATGCTGGAACAGGACAGCTACAGCTACGACATCGCCCATGTCCATACAGGCGCCCGCGACCGGAAGGCGCTGCTGGAAAAATACAATCACATCCTGGAGGCGCTGCACTTCGAGTTCGAGCCGGTGCCCGAGGAATCGGCCGAGGCCCCCGAGGTGATGGAGATCTCGGCCTGAGGTCGGGTGCCCGTGCAGAACGAGACAGCGAGCATGCGCGGCCCGACCTGTCTCGTCTCGGCGGGCAGGTACCGGCATGCCGGCAAGAATGATCATCGCGGCGGAGGCTGCCTCCGCAATATTGGAGCCCGTTCCATGTACGCGAGAGCGGGTCCTGCAGACGGATCAATGATCCGAATCCATGCGGCGGGCGATGTCGCTTGGCAGTTCCTGGTCATCCGTGAGTCCGCCGATGTATCGGCTCGAACGCGGCCGCAGGTCTTCGTCGAGGTCATAGAGGAGCGGGACTCCGACCGGGATTTCCACGTGAGGGATGACCTCGTCCGGGATCGCATCGAGCATCTTCACCATGCCCCGGATGGAGTTGCCGTGGGCGGAGACCAGCGGCGTACGGCCCCTCTTCAGAGCCTGCATCACGGGGCCCTCCCAGGCCGGTTGCATGCGCGACACGGTATCCTGCAGGCTCTCGCCGCGGGGCAGCCGCTTCCGGGCGACCTCGGCATAGCGCGGATCGTGCCCGGGAAAACGGGGGTCCTCCAGATCCAGCTGGGGCGGCCGTACGTCCCAGGAGCGGCGCCATGCGTGCACCTGCTCCTCGCCCGCCAGATCCGCCATCTCGCCCTTGTCGAAGCCCTGCAGCGCGCCGTAGTGGCGTTCGTTGAGACGCCAGTCGCGCACCACTGGCAGCCAGGCGAGTTCCATCTCATCCAGGGCGATCCACAGGGTCCGGATCGCCCGGATCTGGACCGAGGTGAAGCACAGGTCGGGCGTCAGGGCCGCGGCCGTCAGCGCAGTGGCGGCATCGGCCGCCTGCTGCCTGCCGGTGTCGGTCAGGTCGACGTCGGTCCAGCCGGTGAAGAGGTTGGCACGGTTCCACGAGCTTTCTCCGTGCCGCAAAAGGATCAGTTGGGGCATGGTGGGTTCCTCCCGTGGCTGGAAGCGCCGGGGACCGCCGGCTGTTGCCCGTTTCCGGGCCGTGGTCCGGTCCCTGCCGGTGGTGGGTATCCGCGCCATCCCCGCGCAGGCCGTTGCCGGCGACCGGACGGTCAGGCGGCCGCTGGTGCGGCGGAGCATGGAACATGATGAAGCGACGATTGACCTATCAGTATAGAGGCAATCATCGATCCGGTTCGGAGTAGGAGACGCGCGAGGATGAATCAGGGGCGCGAGCAAAATCCGCGGGGGGACTCGAAGAGCGGACCCGGATGGGGTCGTGACGGGGATCGCGGGAATCGGGAAGGCGCCCGCAACGGCCTATGGGAGAAATGGCTGATCTTCGTCTGGCTCTCTCTCGCGGTCCTCCTGGCCCTGAACTGGATCGACGAGCGCGATCGGCTTGAACACACGGTACTGACCTACAGCGAGTTCCTGCGCGCGCTCGAGGCGGGGCACGTGGGCACAGTGACGCTTCGCGGCCAGAACATACGGGGCGAACTGACGGAATCGGGCCGCGAGGCGCTGGAGGTGGAGGACCCCGGTTCCTTCGAGACGGTGCGACCGGAACTGGCGGGCGAGGCCCTGCTGCAGAGGCTGCAGGAACTCGACATCGATATCGCGGCGGAACCCGTGGAGCGGCCGTGGTGGCAGCAGATGGTGATCCGGGCCCTGCCGTTTCTGCTGCTGCTGGCCCTGCTGGTGTGGTTCTGGGGCCGCATGCAGCAGCGGGCGATGAGCGGGGGTGGCGGTGCGTTCGGATTCGGGAAGTCCACCGCGAAACGGGTTCGCAGCGAGGATAGCGACACCCGCATGGATGACGTCGCGGGATCCGAGAATGCGAAGAAGGAGATCACCGAGGTGGTGGAATTCCTGAAGGAACCCGCCCGCTTCCGCGAGCTCGGGGCACGCATTCCGCGCGGCATCCTGATGATGGGGCCGCCGGGCACCGGCAAGACACTGCTCGCCCGGGCGGTGGCGGGCGAGGCGGGTGTTCCGTTCTTCAGCATCAGCGGCTCGGAGTTCATCGAGATGTTCGTGGGCATGGGGGCCTCGCGGGTTCGGGACCTGTTCAAGCAGGCCAAGGAGGCGGCGCCGTCGGTGGTCTTCATCGACGAACTCGACGCCATCGGGCGCTCCCGGGGTGCCGGCATGGGCGGCGGACACGACGAACGGGAGCAGACGCTGAACCAGATCCTGTCGGAGATGGACGGCTTTGAGGGCGAGGAGTCGGTGGTCGTGCTCGCGGCGACCAATCGCCCGGACGTGCTGGACAAGGCCCTGCTCCGGCCCGGCCGCTTCGATCGCAAGATCACCCTGGATAAGCCGCACCGGGAGGCGCGCCGGGACATCCTGAAGGTGCACACGAAGTCGATCCCGCTCGCGGATGACGTGGACCTCGACCGTCTTGCCGCGGGGACCATCGGACTCTCGGGTGCGGACCTGCGCAACCTAGCCAACGAGGCCGCGTTGTTTGCGGGGCGCCGGGGGCTCAAGCAGGTGGACTGGGCCTGCTTCTCCGATGCACGGGACCGCATCCTTCTTGGTGAAACCCGCGAGCACGGGCTGTCGGACCGGGATCGCCAGATCGTCGCGTACCACGAGTCGGGACACGCCCTGCTGGCATACCTCCTGCCTCGGGCCGATGCGCTCGAAAAGGTGACCGTGATCCCGCGCGGCCGTGCGCTGGGGGTGACGGCCCAGGTGCCCGAGGAGGAGCGGTACAACTTCAACGAGTCCTATCTCCGCGACAAGATCGCGGTGATGTTCGGCGGGCGTCTGGCGGAATCGATCGTCTTCAACGAGCTGAGCAACGGAGCGGAAAACGACCTGCGCGAGGCCACGCGCCTCGCCCGCAGGATGATTGCGCACTGGGGCATGAGTGAGCGCCTGGGTCCGGTGGCATTTCCCCAGCAGCAGGAGGAGGTCTTTCTCGGGCGGGAACTGGGCCAGCAGCGCGAGCACAGCGAGTCCACCGCGACTGCGATTGACGAGGAGGTCAGAAAACTGCTGGTCGACATCGAGGCCGGTGCGAGAGAGACCCTGGAGAAATACCGGGGCGCACTGGAGGCGCTTGCCCAGGCCCTGAAGGAGCGCGAAACCCTGGAGGTGGAAGAGATCCGGGAGATGCTGAAGGGCAGGGTACGGGAAGGGCAGGCCTGAATCTCCCGCGCCGCGGCCCTCGCGATGTCCCTGATGAAAACCAATGTCTGGAGACAGCATCATGAGCCTTGACGACAAGCACGTCGCCATCCTTGTCGAGGATGGTTACCAGGAACTGGAACTGCACTATCCGCGCTTGCGCATGCTCGAGGCCGGGCTGCGGGTCTCGGTCGTGGGCGCCGGCAAACCGGAATACGCGAGTGCCAAGGGCTACACGGTGAAGGCGGACGTCAGCGCCGACGAGGTCGATGCAAACGGCATCGATGCACTGATCATTCCCGGCGGCATGGCCCCGGACAGGATGCGCCGGCATCGCGCGATGGTCGACCTGGTGCGTGCCGTGCATGAGCGCAACAGGCCGGTAGCCTGGATCTGCCACGGGGGCTGGATGGCGGTATCGGCAGACATCCTGCGCGGGCGGCACGCGACCTCTTTCCATTCGATCCGAGACGACATGATCAACGCCGGCGCCGAGTGGAGTGACGAGGAGGTCGTCGAGGACGGCAACCTGCTGAGCAGCCGCACGCCGGACGACCTGCCCGCCTTCTGCCGGGCCCTGCTTGAAAGACTCCGGTGATGCCGGGGGCAGGGGGGATAAGCACGGGATTCACGGGGGCTGATTTACGACGATTAACGGCGATTAACGATTAACGGGGACAGATTTATAAATCTGTCCCCGGCGGGGCCGGTCCCTGGCGGCCGCCGGGGGGCAGAGGCCCTCTACCAGCGCTTCGGCCCTGGCACGTAATCATGCGTGGCCGGGACCGGGCCTTACCGCCTGCGGGCGCCAAATCCGCAGGCGTCCCAGGTACATCACAAAGAACGAGGAGAGCGACGCGATGGGTGAACGAGAGGAATACGTTGAGAAGATGAAGGCGAAGATCGAGGAGTGGAACAACGACCTGGCAAAGCTGGAGGCGAAGGCCAAGGAGGCCGATGCCGAGATGCGTGCAAAGTACGATCAGCAGATCAAGGAGCTGCGCGAACAGCGCGATGAGGCCGAGGAGCGGCTTCATGAGGTCCGGGAGGCGAGCGAAGACTCGTGGAAGAAGTTGCGCGAAGGAATGGAGTCGGCCTGGGACGACATGGTGAAGGCGGTCCGGGACGCATCCGACCGCTTCCGGTAGACCGGCGGGCAGACCCCGGATCCTTGTCGCCCCACAAAGGCGCAGGGAAGGCTCAGGCGAGGATCGCCGCGCACTCTCCGGGGAGCTGGAGGGTGGTGCCCCGCAGCTGGATCCCGGGTGCGGAGCACAGTCGCAACGCAAGGTGTGCCACGTCCGGGGGCAGGGCCAGGGTCTGCGGCGCCTTACCCAGGTTGCAGGCCGTGACCATGCCAGAGCGCAGCAGGGCGATGCAGCGGCGGTCTTCGTCGACGGTCACCCGCAGCCGATCGAGACGGTCGTCGGCGAAGGCCGGGTGGCTGCGCCGCAGCCGGATCAGCGACCGGTGCCAGTCGAGAATCCCGGCATGGGGATCCCGCTTGCGTTCGTCCCAGTCCAGTCGTGAACGGTGGAAGCTGTCCGCGGCCTGTGGATCGGGAATGCTCTCCGGATCCCAGCCGAAGGCGGCGAATTCCTCGCGCCGCCCGCTGCGCACGGCCTCGGCGAGCCCCCGGTCCTGGTGGTCGGTGAAGTAGAGAAACGGGCTGGATGCGCCCCATTCCTCACCCTGGAAGAGCATCGGCACGAACGGGGACGTCAGCACCAGAGCGGCGCCCACCTTCAGCAGCGCCGGGGACAGCAGATGGCTGCTGCGTTCGCCGGTGGCGCGATTGCCGACCTGATCGTGGTTCTGCAGACAGCCGACGAAGCGTCGGCCCGGCACGCCGGTGGCCGGGCGCCCGTGGGTGCGTCTCCGGTAACGGGAGTAGACGCCGTCGTAGGCGAAGCCGCGGGTCAGTACCTTCGCCAGCTGCTCGAGTCTGCCGAAGTCGGCGTAGTAGCCATTGGATTCGCCGGTCAGCAATGCGTGGAGCGCGTGGTGAAAGTCCTCGTTCCACTGCGCGTCCAGTCCGTACCCGCCAATCTCCACCGGCCGTATCAGTCGCGGATCGTTGAGATCGCTCTCCGCGATCAGCACGAGTGGCCGCCCCGTGCGGCTCTCCAGCCCCCGGACCTCGTCGCAAAGCGCCTCGAGGAGGTGCACCGCGGAGGTGTCGATGATGGCGTGGACCGCGTCGATGCGCAGGCCGTCGAAGTGGTAGTCGCGCAGCCACATCAGCGCATTGTCAATGAAGAAGCGCCGGACCTCGTCGCTGTGGACGCGGTCCAGGTTCACCGCCTCGCCCCAGGGCGTGCTGTACGCGTCGGTGAAATAGGGGCCGAACTGGGCCAGATAGTTGCCGTCCGGACCGAGGTGGTTGTAGACGACGTCAAGCAGCACGGCGAGGCCGCGCCGGTGACAGGCATCGACCAGCCGCTTGAGTCCATCCGGACCGCCATAGGCGTGGTGCGGGGCGAACAGATCCACGCCGTCGTAACCCCAGCCGCGATCACCGGGAAACTCCTGTACCGGCATCAGCTCCAGGTGCGTGACGCCGAGCTCCGCCAGATGATCGAGCCGGTCGATCACCGCCTGGAAGGTCCCCGCAGGGGTGAAGGTACCGACGTGGATCTCGACCACCACCGCCGCGGCCAGAGGAGGTGCGCGCCAGCCCTGATCACTCCATTCGAAGGTCTGGTGGTCCACCCAGCGCGAAGGGCCGTGTACGCCATCGGGTTGCCAGGCCGAGCGCGGATCGGGGAACGGACCGTTGCCATTCACATGGAAGGCGTAGTCCACGCCATGAGCGAGTGCGGCGCTCTCCAGCCGCCACCAGCCGCCGTCCTGGCGTGCCATCGGCGTACGGGTTCCGGCGCATTCCAGCAGCACCTGTTCCGCTTCTGGCGCCCAGACCCTGACCGCGGTCACTGCGTGTCCTCCACCCGCTCGAGCAGCGCCAACGGGAAGGGCGCAAGCAGGTCGGCCACCAGGGCGTCTCCATCACCCTCCAGCAACGCACCCGAAAGCCGGTTCCTCCAGCGTCCCGGCGGGATGGGCAGGCGCGTGTCCTGCCAGTCGCCGGCAAGGCCCAGGACCAGCCGTGGCACCACGACCAGCACGCCGCCCCCGCGCAGGTAGGCGAGCGTGTGTCTGGACCTGGATCCTTCTGCGACCACTGGTTCATAGCCACCCGTCGGGCCGAAGGCCTGCGGGCGGTCGCGGCGCAGCGCCAGCGCCTCGCGAATGACCCACAGCTTCGGAAGCCCCTCGTCGCCGCGAGCGAGGATCTGGTCGGCGGAGAGCGTGTCGAGCTCCGCGAGCAGGCGTTGGCGCTGTTCGAAGTCCACTGGTCGCCGGTTGTCCGGATCCACCAGGCTCAGGTTCCACAGCTCCGTGCCCTGATAGATGTCCGGGACCCCGGGGGCGGTGCACTTGACCAGGGTCTGCGCGAGGCTGTTCACCCGCCCGGGCAGGATCAGCGGGGCCACGAAGGCCTCGACCATCTCCCGGAATTCGGAGTCTGCCAGCAGGTCCTGCGCGAAGTCCCGGATGGCCTGCTCGTAATCGGGATCGTTTTGCGTCCAGGTCGTGTGCTGCTTGGCCTCGCGAATCGCCTTTTCCATGTATGCGGTCAGGCGTTCGCTGTCGATCGGCCAGGCGCCCACCAGCGTCTGGTAGAGCAGGTATTCCGTCGCCGGATCGGGGCCGTGGGCCGAACGGTGCCGGGCGTTGTGTTGCATCCAGGCCCGGACGGCCCGGCCCCAGGCCTGCGGGATCTCCGACAACAGCACCAGGCGCGCGCGTACGTCCTCGCTGCGCTTGCTGTCGTGCGTGGAGCTGGCCAGCATCGCGGTCGGATGCCGGATCAGGGAATCCCGGGAGGCCCGGTGAAACGCGTCCACCGACAACCCGAATTGCCGGGGGTCGCCGCCCACCTCGTTCAGGGCCACCAGGCGATGAAACCGGTAGAAGGCGGTATCCTCCACTCCCTTGGCCATCGCCGGTCCCGTCAGTTGCTGAAAGCGCAGCGCGAGTTCGGCCTCCAGATCACCCTCGATACGCAGAAGGAGCAGGGCCTGCAGGAACTGCAGCAGCTCCTCGTCGAGATGGGGGGCCTGGAGGTGAGCGTCTTGAATCGCTGCGCGGATGTAGCGTCTGTCGGACTCCGTGACCCTGGTACCCCCCATCACGTAGGTGCGATAGACCGGAAAGGATGCCGCGACCTCAACGAGCGTCTGGTAGAGACCCTCGCGGCTGTAGTCGCGATGCCGGCGATGCCGCTCGCAGATCGTCACGAAGAGCGATGCCAGACGCTGGAGTTCGCTGCCGAGGACTTCCCAAAGGATCTGGTGCTTGCTTTCCAGGGCCACCTCCGCGAAGTCGGCGGATTCACCGGTGATCTCCTGGTACAGCGTCGTCATGGGGCCTTCGCCGGAGGGATCGACGAAGAGTCCCTGCAGACGGTTCAGAAAGTCGTAGCCCGTGGTGCCCGCGATCGGCCAGTCCTGCGGCAGTTGCTCACCAGGCTCGAGAATCTTCTCTGCGACGATCCAGGCATCCGGGCAGGTCTCGCGCAGGCGGCGGAAGTAGTCGGCCGGGTCGCGCAGCCCATCGGGGTGATCGACCCGCAGGCCGTCAACGACGCCCTCCCGTACCCACTGGATGGGCAGGGCGTGGACCGCGTCGAAGACCTCGGGGTTTTCCACACGCAGTCCAGCCAGGTCATTGATGTCGAAAAAGCGTCGGTAGCCGAGATCCTGGGCCGCGGTGGTCCACCAGGCGAGGCGGTAGTTCTGCCGGTCGATCAGCGCGTCCAGGGCATCGGGGTTCGCATTGATCCAGTCGAGCTCGACCTCGACCGCCGCGAGGGTTCCGGCGTCCTCCCGGCAGGCCTCGTCCAGCAGGCGGCGGATCACCTCCTGATCGCGCTGGCGCCGTTCCATCTGATCGCGAGAGGTGACCTGCGGACGCGGCAGGCGGGCGCAGGACTCCGCGAGGAACCCGAGCAGTTCCACGCCGCTGCGGCGGTACACGCGCTGAAGCAGCGCGAACAGCGAGGAGGGATCGACCGGGAAGCGGTGCTCGTAATAGTGAAGCGTGAACACGCCCCCGGCGTAATGCAGCTGCATTTCGCCTGCCTCGAGCACCCGTCCGTAGTGATCGCCCAGTACCGGCAACAGGACCTTGTTCGGCCAGCGCTCCTCGGACGACTCCCAGTCCACGTCGAAGTACCGCGCATAGGGGCTCGAGGGCCCGTTCTCGAGCACGTCCCACCACCAGGGGTTCTGATCGCCGGCAATGGCCATGTGATTCGGGACGATGTCCAGCACCTGTCCCATGCCGGCCGCTTCGACTGCCGCGCAGAGCCGTTGCCGCGCCGCCTCCCCCCCGAGCTCCCGGTTCACGCGGCCGGGATCGACCACATCGTAGCCGTGCGTGCTGCCCCGCGCCGCCTGCAGGAACGGCGAGAGATAGACATGGCTGACGCCCAGCTGCGCGAGATAGGGGACGACGGCGGCAGCGTCTTCGAGCGTGAAGCCGCCGTGCAGCTGCAGGCGGTAGGTGGCGACGGGTTCAGCCGTCACAGCGCAGCACCACGATGGAATGGGCCTCGACCGACAGGATGCCGCCCGGCTCGCGGATTGCGGTTTCATCGTTCCGGCCGGACAGCGTATCGAGTTCCCGAACCCAGCTGTCGGCCCAGTTGCCGTCGGGCAGCGTGAATTCCAGCGTCTCGTGAGCGGCGTTGAAGATCAGATAGAAGCTGTCGTCGGTCAGACGCTCCCCGCCCGGACCCGAAGCGATGATGGAACGGCCGTTGATGAACACGCCGAGCGACTTCGCGAAGTCCTCGCCCCAGTTCTCTTCCGCCATCTGGGCGCCATCGGGAGTGAACCAGGCGATGTCCTTCACGTCGTCGCCATGAATCGGTCGGCCCTGGAACCAGCGTCGCTGATGGAACACCGGGTGTTCGAGGCGCAGCCGGATCAATCGGCGCGTGAAGGCCAGAAGGTTCTCGTCGACGTTCTCCCAGTCGTACCAGGCGATCTCGTTATCCTGGCAGTAGGCATTGTTGTTTCCCTGCTGGGTGCGGCCGATCTCGTCACCTCCGAGGAGCATGGGGACGCCCTGTGACAGCATCAGCGTGACCAGGAAGTTCCGTTGCTGACGTTGCCGCAGGGCGTTGATCTCCGGGTCGTCCGTCGGGCCTTCCGCACCGCAGTTCCAGGAGCGGTTGTGGTCTTCACCATCCTGGTTGTCCTCGCCATTGGCCTCGTTGTGCTTCTCGTTGTAGGAGACCAGATCGCGCAGCGTGAAGCCGTCGTGCGCGGTCACGAAGTTGATGCTTGCATGCGGCCAGCGTCCGGACAGTTCGTACAGATCGGAGCTGCCGGTGAGTCGGTAGGCGAACTCTGCAAGCGTCTGGTCTTCGCCGCGCCAGAGATCGCGGACGGTGTCCCGATACTTTCCGTTCCATTCGGACCAGAGCGGCGGGAAATTGCCCACCTGGTAGCCTCCCTCGCCGATGTCCCAGGGCTCGGCGATCAGCTTGACCTGGCTGATCACCGGGTCCTGCTGGATGATGTCGAAGAATGCCGAGAGACGATCGACCTCGTGCAACTCGCGGGCGAGCGTCGACGCGAGATCGAAGCGAAAGCCGTCCACGTGCATCTCCAGCACCCAGTAGCGCAGCGAGTCCATGATCAGCTGCAGCACATGCGGATGCCGCATGTTCAGGCTGTTGCCGGTACCGGTGTAGTCCATGTAGTAGCGCGGATCGTCCGCCATCACCCGGTAGTAGGCGGTGTTGTCGATACCCTTCAGGCTCAGCATCGGACCCAGGTGGTTGCCCTCGCTGGTGTGGTTGTAGACCACGTCGAGGATCACCTCGAGCCCGGCCCGGTGCAGGGCCTTGACCATCTTCTTGAATTCCGTGACCTGGCCCATGCTGGTGCCATCGGCCGCATATTCGTTGTGAGGGGCCAGGTAGGCGATGCTGCTGTATCCCCAGTAGTTGCGCAGGCCGCGTTCCTCGAGAAAGGCGTAGTGGATGAACTGGTGGACCGGCATCAGTTCGACCGCGGTGATGCCGAGATCGGTGAGGTAGTCGATGACCTCGGGTCGGGCGAGGCCGGCGTAGGTGCCGCGCAGGTGTTCCGGGATCCCCGGGTGACGCGCGGTCAGACCCTTCACGTGGGTCTCGTAGATCACGGTCTCGTGCCACGGGATTCGGGGATGGCAGTCGTCTTCCCAGTCGAAGCCGGGATCGATCACCACCGACTTCGGTACGAAGGGGGCGCTGTCCGTATCGTTGAGGCTTCCTTCGGGATCATCGAAGTGATGCGGGAAGACCGCTTCGTCCCACTCCACGGCGCCGTCCACTGCCTTGGCATAGGGATCGAGCAGCAGCTTGGCCGGGTTGCAGCGCAGACCCCGGTCGGGATCCCACGGACCGTGAACCCGGTAGCCATAGCGCTGACCCGGGCCGACACCAGGCAGGTAGCCATGCCAGCAGAGGGCGGTGACTTCCGTCAGTTCGTGGGACGCGGTCTGCCTGCCCTCGGCGTTGAAGAGGCAGAGCTCCACGCGTTCGGCAACCTCGGAGAACAGCGCGAAGTTGGTGCCCGTTCCGTCGAAGCTGGCGCCCAGTGGATAGGGCTCACCCGGCAGCAGGGCCTGAGTGGATGGCGATTGGGTCGCGGATTCCTGTGTCACGCGGTCTCCTTGCGCCTGGTGGTGGCTTCCGGGCATGCTCGTGGCGGCAGAGGGCAGCGGCGCGGGGCGCCGGCCTGCCGGCTTCGGCCACCGTGCGCCCCGGCCGGGGTCAGAATAAGCCCGGCGCCCGCCGATGGGAATAGCTGCAGGACGGGCCGGCGACCGGTGCAGGCGGTGTGCACAGGCGCATGCGCCGGAGACGGCCGGAGACAAAACGTCTGCGCGCGACCGCGCGCGACAGTGATCAGGAGCGGATCATGACCGATGAACTGAGCGACCTCGATCTCGTGAAGTGGTACTTCAATGTCTGTAACACCGCGCTCGCGACACCCAACGCGAATGCCGTCGGCAATCTCGTCGAGTCACTGGTGTTGAAGGCGACGCCGAACAGATTCATCGCAGTGGAACTTGTCGATGACGAAGGCAGGGCACTCGGCCAGTACACCACGCGCTTCGTGGACGGCCAGTTCGGTCCGGTGGAGGAGGGAGAGCACCACCCGGAGACCCGGTTCACGCTGCGGCGCTCGTTTCTGCGGTCGGTGGTGGACCGCAGCGACGAGTACGTCGAACATCCGGAGAAGCTCGACTGGTCGTGGATGCTGCCGGTCTGAGGATGTGATCCCTCTCGGGACACGCGGTCAAACGCGGCTTCGGGACAGCGCTGCCGAATGACCGGTCATCCGTCGGCGGATGCCGCCCGGTGGCGGGAACCGCGGCGCCAGGAGGATCCCCCGAATGGCCGGTTCTTCGGACATCAGGACCAAGGGTTTCGCGGCCTTGATGATCACGGTGTTCATCAATGCCCTGAACGATAATTTCTTCCGCCTCGTCTTCATCTTCCTCGCATTGCGCGTATATGTGACCGAAGGGGAGGGGACGTTCTACTACAGCCTGATCGGCTTCATCTTTCTGCTTCCCTTCGTGCTGTTTTCGCCCTACGCCGGCTTTGTCGGTGACCGTTTCAGCAAGAAGGCCGTGATCGTCGGCACCCGTGTGGCCGAGGCCGTGGTCCTGATGACGGCGGCCGTGATGCTGGTGCTGCACAACATGGCGGGCCTGTTCTTCGCCCTGTTTCTGATGGGGCTGCAAAGCGCGTTCTTCAGTCCGGTGAAGTTCGGCATCCTCCCGGAGATCGTCCGCGAAGAGGAACTGTCACGGGCCAATGGCCACATGCAGCTTTGGACCTTCCTCGCGATCATCCTCGGAACCGCGTTGGCCGGATTCATCATGGGATGGGCGGGAGACGACCTGCGGATTCCGGCGCTCGTGATCGTCCTGTCTTCCCTCCTCGGTCTGGCATCGAGCGTGTTCGTCACCCCCACCGAGGCGGAGAGCGATCCGGCCCCCTTCCGGCTGAATGCCTTTGCCGACGTCGGCGCAGCCATCGACGAGATCCGTCAATTCCGCACGCTGTTCCTGGTCGTGATGGGCATCGCCTGGTTCTGGGCACTGGGTACGCTGTATCAGCTGAACGTGCCGATGTTCGCCGAGCTGGAACTGGGGGTGGGGGAACTGCGCACCGGCATCATCCTCACGCTGCTGGCCGTGGGGATCGGCGTCGGCAGCATCGTCGCCGGGCACCTGGCCGGTGGCCGGATCGAGATGCGGCATGTGCCGGCGGGAATGATTTCCACGGGCCTGTTCAGCGTCCTGCTGTTCGTTGCTGGCGGCAGTTATGCCGCCACCCTGATTCTTTCCTTGCTGCTCGGGGTCGGCGCGGGCTTCTTCATCGTGCCGATCTCAGCCTATCTCCAGAATGAGAGCCCCGCCAGACGGCGCGCGCGCTTCATCGCCGCAAGCAACTTCCTGGCCTTTGCCGCCATGCTCGTCGCACCCGTGCTGTTCTGGGTTCTCACCGGACCGCTCGGTGCCACGGCCGAGCACATCTTCGTGTTCTCGGGCCTGGCGTCGATCCTGGTCGGCATCTACACCATTCATCTCTTCAGGCGCGGCACGCTGGACGGGATCTCCTGACTCGCGGAGATCGGGTCGCACCCGTGGCGCGGATCAGAATGAGGACAGGCCGGTGGCCTCCATCAACCGATAGCGCCAGTAACGCAGTCGGGAATCATCGGCATATTTCTCGTAGGGGAGGGTGTGCATCCGGTCCTGCTCGTTGTACCAGCGGGCATCGAAGATCCCGGCGGCATCGGCGATCACCCGGGATCCCGGCTCGGCCCGAACCTGTACGCTGGTCTCGAGGTTGAAGTTGTCGAGGTTGCGCCGGGTGAAGTTCGCGGAGCCCGCGAGCAGGTTGGCTTCTCCCGTCGGAGTGCGGTGCAGCAGCATCTTCGCGTGGCACTGTTCGCCGGTGGTGTTGCACCAGCGCACCGGCACACCCGCCGCGTTCAGCTCCAGCGCGACCTGCCGGTTGGGGATCCCGCGCTTTTCGAGGCCGAATGCATCACGATTCGGATCGAGAAGCACCCGTAGTGCGACGCCGCGCTGCTGCGCGGCAATCAGGGACTTCACGATGGCCCGGTGCGACAGATAGAACATCCAAAGCTCCAGCCGGTCCCCCTGGCCGGCGCCATCGATCATCTCCAGTGCGGCGTCGCGGATGCGCGATTCGGTCAGGATCCGGATCCGGACGGACGAGTCCACGGCCTCGTTGGCCTCGTTGGCCTCGGGCGGATCGGGGAAGGCCATTTGCACGCCGTTCGAAAACGCCGCGACCGCCCGCTCGGTGTGCAGCAGATCGATTGCCGCGTCGCCCCGGAAACGCAGGGCAATGTTGTCGTGGCGGCTGCTGGCGTCATGGGGATTTCCGGAGGTGACCAGGCCGGTCCAGCCCTCCGGCCCATCCGCGACCAGCGTCTTGCGGTGGTTCGCCTTGAAGTTCAGCAGCGCGAGATAGGTCCGCAGGGTCACGGGCGTGTCGCCCACCGGGTTCGGGAGCCAACCGCCACGCGGGCTGTTGCCGAACCACTGACAGCAGATGCGCCAGGCCGCCGACCACAGGGGATTGGGATCCCGCAGGGCCTGCAGATCCGTCTCGATCACATCGATCCCGTGCGCCTCGAGCCGCGAGAACAGGGGTTGCTCGACGCCGCCGTAAAGGGTGTTGAAGGGGTCGGTGATCAGCAGTGCCGCGATTTCTGCCCGCTCGGCGTGGCGTTCGGTCAGTCCGTTGGCGAACTGTCTCGAGAGCGGTCGATGCGTATCGTCGACGGCCCCGGCAAACCGGTTCACCAGAAAGAAGTCCGCCACGATCAGCGACTCGGCCTGTGCGATCATCTCCAGCACGGCGTCGAATATCTCGTGCTCGGTGTGGCGATCGCCGTTCGAGTTCATCCAGGTGGAATCGACGAGGAACTCGACATCCTCCGCCGGCCGATAGGGTGTGGCGACATCGAGTCCGTCGGGAAGCGGTTTGTAGAGGTGGTAGGTGGCCACCGACAGGTAGACAGCCACCAGTCCGAAGAGGAATGCGCGTCCCGGCCTCATGCCCGTGCCGGCGGTCGGGGTGACGGCGACGGCGGGATCCCGGCGACCTTCAACCGGATCCCCCCGCCCGGGAAGGGGACTCGTGACGCGCAGATACGATCCTGTCGGCAGAGTCTTGCGGCATCGCGATCACCTGTCTCAAACCGCGAATCGTGGCATGTCGCCCGCGTGTGCACCAGCGCCAGGAACGAAAGACCGGGTTTCCCTGTCTACCGGGGTACGCGCAGGACGATGCGGGGATGCCTGCCTTGGGCAGGGTGTCCCGGTTTGGACACGGCCATTGCCGCGGTCGCTCTTCGACCCAGCCCTCCCTGCAGGACGGGCCGGTTTCCGAAGACGCCACACGCAGTTTCCACATTGACCGGAGGCCCAGATGAGGGACGGGGCGAAATGGAGGTCATCGATCGACGCGGCCCTTTTCGATATGGACGGGGTCGTGACGGACACGGCGCGGGCCCATGCGGCCGCCTGGAAGCGCCTGTTCGACGAATATCTCGAGGCGCGTGCGGAACGGCTCGGCGAGCGGTTCGAGCCCTTCGATGCCGGCGAGGACTACCGCCGCTACGTGGATGGACGTCCTCGCGCCGAAGGCATCCGCAGCTTTCTCGACGCGCGCGGGATCGAACTGCCGGAGGGCGACGACGGGGATGGACCCGACGAGGAGACCGTCGCCGGCCTCGGCAAGCGCAAGAATCGCTATTTTCACGACTGGCTGCAGGAACACCGCGTGCACGCGTTCCCGGGCACGCTCAGGCTCATCGAGGCGCTGCGGAACGGCGGAGTCCCGGTCGCGGTGTTCTCCTCCAGTCGCAATGCCGAAGCCGTGCTGCGCAGCGCGGGACTCGTCGACCGCTTCGACGCCCGGGTCGACGGCAACGACCTGCTGCGCCTGGACATCCGCGGCAAACCGGAGCCGGCGATGCTGCTGGAGGCGGCGCGGCTGCTCGGGGTCGCGCCCGACGCCTGTGCGGTCTTCGAGGATGCCGTCATCGGGGTCGAGGCGGGCGTGCGGGGTGGCTTTCGACCCGTGATTGGCGTGGCACGCGACGATCAGGGCGAGGATCTGCTTCAGGAGCAGGCTGACCTCGTCGTGGCCGACCTGGCCGAGCTTCGCTACAGCCAGGCAGAGGGACTGGTCCTGCGCACCCTCGACAGCCTCCCCGATGCCCTCGAGCACGAAAGGGACCTCGTTGTCCGGCTCGAGGGCGGGCGCGCCACCGCGTTCCTCGACTATGACGGCACCCTGGCCCCGATCGTCGAGGATCACACCAAGGCCTTCCTTCCTGCAGACCTGCGCGCGGCAGTGGCGGCACTCGCGCGCCATTGCCCCGTGGTGATCGTAAGTGGCCGCGACCTTGCGAAACTGCGGGAGCTGGTTGCGCTCGATTCCGTCTGGCTGGCGGGCAGTCACGGGTTCGAGATTGCCGGCCCGAGGGGTAACGAACACCGGCTTGAGAAGGGCAGCGAGTTTCTGCCGGAACTCGATGCGGTGGAACAGGAGCTGAGGGAGCGGCTGACCGGCATCGAAGGGCATTCGCTGGAACGCAAGCGCTTCTCGATCGCCGTCCACTACCGGCGCGTCGACGCCGCCGAGGTGGACCGGCTGATCGCGGTCGTCCGGGAGATCCTGGAGGCGCACCCCAAGCTCCGGTCGGGTCGCGGCAAGAAGGTGATGGAGATCCGCCCCGACATCCACTGGAACAAGGGCGAGGCGGTGCAGTGGATCATCCGCGAGCTGAGCGCCGAGCGCCCGGACAGCGTACCGGTCTACGTCGGGGATGACATCACCGACGAGGATGCCTTCCGCGCGCTTGCCGGGCAGGGAATCTGTGTCGCGGTCCAGTATGATGAAACGCGTCCGACCGCGGCCGACTACACCGTCGACGATGTGCGCGGTGTGAAGCGTCTCCTGCAGTCGCTGGCGGGGATCCTGGTCGCGCAGGCGCCCGGGGCGCCAAGGATGCGCGATACGAGGCGAGGTGAGTGGTCACTGCGCTATTCGGGTTACCGGCCCCAGCAGGAGCGGCTCCGGGAGGCGCTCTGCACGCTGGGTAACGGGTATTGCGCCACGCGCGGCGCCGCGCCGGACGCGCGCGCAGACGACGCCCACTATCCGGGGAGCTATCTGGCCGGTGGTTACAACCGCCTGGTCAGCGATGTCGCCGGGCGCAGGGTCGAGAACGAGGACCTGGTCAACCTGCCGAACTGGCTGCCCCTGACCTTCCGTATCGGCGAGGGCGAGTGGTTTCGGCTGGATGACACGGAGATCCTCTCCGTCGACCAGGAACTCGACGTCGTGCGCGGTCTGTTGCGGCGCAGCCTTCGTTTCCGTGATCCCGAGGGCCGCACGACGCTGTGGCGTGAGTCCCGACTGGTCAGCATGGCCTCGCCCCACCTCTCGGCCCTCCGCGTCGAGTTGACCGCCGAGGACTGGTCGGGACCGATCACC
This sequence comes from Thioalkalivibrio sp., assembly GCF_041690275.1. Classification (NCBI taxonomy): domain Bacteria; kingdom Pseudomonadati; phylum Pseudomonadota; class Gammaproteobacteria; order Chromatiales; family Ectothiorhodospiraceae; genus Thioalkalivibrio; species Thioalkalivibrio sp. Next base: position 53,288 of record NZ_JAWLHP010000003.1, on the reverse strand, counting down.
GTGCGTTCCTCCCTCGACGGCAGCGTGGTCAACGACGGGGTGAAACGCTACCGGGGTCTCGAGAACCGGCATCTCGAGGTCCTCGAGGCGGATCATCGGGGCGAGGGCACCCTGTTTATCCGCACGCGCACCAATCAGTCCCGGCTCGGACTTGCCCAGGCCGCGCAGACCCGCGTGTACCGGGACGGTGCCGAGGTCGATGCCGATCGGCGAACGATCATTGAGGACCGGAGTGTGGCGCAGGAGATCGCGCTCGATCTGTCCGAAGGGGATGCGATCGAGGTGGAAAAGCTGGTTGCGCTGTATTCGTCCCGCGACGGGGCAATCTCCGAACCCGGGATCGAGGCATTGCGGGCGGTCGGTCGTGCCGGCCGTTTCGACGCGATTCGTTCCCGGCACGAGATGGCCTGGAGACACCTCTGGGAGGAATGCGACATCACCCTCGAGGATGACGCGGCCCCGGCGACGGAACTCAAGCTGCGCATCCACATCTTTCACCTGCTGCAGACCGCCTCGAAACACTCGGTGGATCTCGACACCGGCGTTCCCGCGCGCGGCTGGCACGGAGAGGCCTACCGCGGGCACATCTTCTGGGACGAACTGTTCATCTTCCCCTTCCTGAGCCTGCGCATTCCGATGCTGACACGAGCGCTGCTGCGCTATCGCCACCGCCGCCTCGGTGAGGCCCGGCGGGCGGCGCTGGAGGCCGGTTTCCGGGGTGCAATGTATCCCTGGCAAAGCGGCAGCGACGGCCGCGAAGAGACCCAGCGGCTGCATCTGAACCCGGCTTCGGGGCGCTGGCTGCCGGACACCTCGCACCGGCAGCGCCACATCAACTCGGCGATCGCCTACAACATCTGGAAGTACTTCCAGACCTCGGATGATGCGGAATTCATGAATTTCTACGGGGCGGAGATGCTGCTGGAGATCGCCCGCTTCTGGGCCAGCGCGTCGGTCTACAACGCTGCGCTGGATCGCTACGAGATCAAGGGGGTGATGGGGCCGGACGAGTATCACACTGCCTATCCGGGAGTGGATCCCGAAGACGAGGGCGGGGTCGACAACAATGCCTACACCAACGTGATGGCCGCCTGGGTGCTGACCCGGGCGCGTGACGTGATCGCCCTGCTGCCACAGATCCACTGGCACGAGATCCGCGAACGCATGGCCCTGTCGGACGAGGAACTGGATCTGTGGTACGAGGTCAGCCGCAAACTGCGCGTGCCGATGCACGAAGACGGGATCATCAGCCAGTTCGAGGGTTACGAGGACCTGCAGGAGTTCGACTGGGACGGCTACCGGGAGCGATACGGCGACATCCGGCGCCTGGACCGCATTCTGGAGGCGGAGGGCGATTCGCCGAACCGCTACAAGGTCTCCAAGCAGGCCGACGTGCTGATGCTGTTCTATCTCTTCTCGGCCGAGGAACTGACGATGCTCTTCGAGCAGCTCGGCTATCCCTTCGACCCGGAGGCCATCCCGCGCAACGTCGAGTATTACGCGCATCGGACCTCGCATGGTTCGACCCTGAGTCAGGTCGTGCACTCCTGGGTGATGGCGCGTTCCGACCGGTCGCATTCCTGGGACCTCTTCCAGCGGGTCCTGGACAGCGACATCAGGGATATCCAGGGTGGCACGACCCCGGAAGGCATCCACGTCGGTGCGATGGCGGGGAGCGTGGACCTGGTCCAGCGCTGCTACCTGGGTATTGGCACCCGGGGCAACGTGCTGCACTTCGATCCGGCATTCCCCCCGGAACTGCACCGCGTGCAGGTACGGCTCCATTACCGGAATCAGACGCTGGAGGTCAAGGCCGACCACGACCAGCTGGAGATCCGAAGCGGCGCGTACACCACCCGATCGATCACGGTTGCATATCGCGGTCACTACCGTGAGCTGGCCCCCGGTGACCGCTGCTGCTTCCGGCTGCTGAAACCCGAGGAACGCGTGCGTGACGAGAATCGGAGGGGAGCCGCCGACACCGATCGCCCGGAACAGCATCAGGGGGCGCTCGCGGAGCTGAGCGGGGAGGGAGCTCGATGACCAACGCCATTCCACCGGTCCGCTACGGGGTGCCCATGCTGAGCGACCACGACATCTACCTGTTCAGGCAGGGACGACATACCCGCCTCTACGAAGGGCTTGGCGCTCATCTCCGCGAGGTCGACGGGACGGGCGGAGTCAGCTTCGGGGTGTGGGCGCCGAATGCACGTGAGATCTCGGTCATCGGCGACTTCAATCACTGGCGTCCCGGCACTCATCCGCTGCAGCTCCGCGGCGACGGATCCGGCATCTGGGAGGCGTTCATCCCGGGCCTCGGGGCGGGAGAACGGTACAAGTTCCATGTGGTGTCGCGGTATGGCGACTATGCCGCCGACAAGGGGGATCCCTTCGCGTTCGCCTGGGAGGAACCTCCCGGCACCGCCTCCCGGACCCAGGGGCTGGACTATTCCTGGAATGACGCCGCATGGATGGAGCGCCGCCATCGGGCCAACGCGCTGGACGCACCCTGGTCCATCTACGAGATGCACCTCGGATCCTGGCGGAACGCAACCGGGGAAGAGGACCGTCTGCCCCGATACCGGGAGCTCGCGGACTGGCTGCCGGCCTATCTCGACGAGCTCGGCTACACCCACGTGGAATTCATGCCGGTCACCGAGCATCCGTTCTTCGGTTCCTGGGGCTACCAGACCACCGGCTATTTCGCCCCGACCGCGCGCTACGGAACACCCCAGGACTTCATGTTCCTGGTGGATCGCCTGCATCAGCACGGCATCGGCGTGATCGCGGACTGGGTGCCTTCGCATTTTCCGGACGACGAACACGGACTGCGCTACTTCGACGGCACCTATCTCTTCGAGCATGCCGATCCCAAGAGCGGTTTCCATCCCGAGTGGCAGAGCTACATCTTCAACTACGGACGGCACGAGGTGCGGTCCTTTCTGCTCAGCAGCGCGCTGTTCTGGCTGCAGAAATACCATCTGGACGGACTGCGCGTGGATGCCGTGGCCTCCATGCTCTATCTCGACTACGGCCGCAAGGAGGGGGAGTGGATTCCCAATGAGCATGGCGGCCGCGAAAACCTGGCCGCAGTCACCTTTCTGCGCGATCTGAACGAGGCGGTCTACCGGGATCTGCCTGACACCCAGACCATCGCCGAGGAGTCCACCGCGTGGCCGATGGTCACGCGGCCGACCTATGTGGGCGGCCTGGGCTTCGGCATGAAGTGGAACATGGGCTGGATGCACGACACGCTGGCCTATTTCGCGAACGATCCCCTCTACCGCAAGTATCACCATGAACGGCTGACCTTCAGTCTGTCCTATGCATTCGACGAAAACTTCGCCCTCTCCCTGTCCCATGACGAGGTGGTGCACGGCAAGGGTTCGCTGATCAACAAGATGCCGGGCGACGACTGGCAGAAGTTCGCGAACCTGCGGGCGCTGTTCGGATACATGTACGGACACCCCGGCAAGAAGCTGCTGTTCATGGGGTGCGAGTTCGGCCAGTGGCGCGAATGGGACCACGACCGCGGGCTGGACTGGGAGCTGCTGGAGCAGCCCGCACACCGCGGCCTCCGGCACTGGCTGGGCGATCTGAATCACTTCTACCGGAGCCAGCCCGCCCTGTTCGAGCAGGATTTCGTTGCGGCCGGTTTCGAGTGGGTCGACCATCAGGATGTCGAGGAGAGCACGGTGAGCTTCCTGCGCAAGGCGCGGGATCCCGACGATATCGTCCTGGTGGTCTGCAACCTGACGCCCGTGCCCCGGGAGAATTACCGACTCGGGGTTCCCCGTGGCGGGTGGTGGCGGGAGATGCTGAACAGCGACGCCCGCACCTACGGCGGCAGCGGGCGGGGCAACCGGGGCGGCGTGGAGGCCGCGCCGGTGGGCGCGCACGGCCACTACCATTCGCTGATCCTCGACCTGCCCCCGCTGGCGGTCCTGTTTCTGAAACCGGGAGACTGACGGCCGATGACACGCGTGTTTCCCGAGGAAGGTCGGCGCCGCGTGGCGATCGAAACCGTTCGGCCGCGGGTGGACGGGGGACGCTTTCCGATCAGGCGCAGCGTGGGCGAATCCGTGTGCGTCGAGGCCCGGGCCTTCACTGACGGCCATGACCGGATCCGGTGCGTGCTGCGCCATCGGCGCGAGGATGGCGTGCAGTGGCACGAAACGCCGATGGTGCCGGGGCGCAACGACTGGTGGCGCGCTGAGTTCACGGTCCCGGATCTCGGGCGCTATGTCTACACCGTCACGGCCTGGGTGGACCATTTCCTGTCCTGGCGCCATGACCTGGAGCGCCGCACCGAGCCGGAAGACATTCATGTGGCGCTGTTGATGGGCGCGGAACTGGTGGCGCGGACTGCGGAGCGGGCCATGGGCGCCGATGCGGAGGTCCTGGCGGAGACGGCGGCAACGCTGGCCAACGGCACCGATCCGGATGCACGCATGGCGCTGGCGACGGGCACCACCCTCGGTGAGTTGATGGAACGCCATGCCGATCGCAGCCTGGCCACCGTGTCCTCGCCGGAGCTGGGGGTGACCGTGGAGCGGGAGCGGGCACGGTTCGGCGCCTGGTACGAGGTGTTTCCGCGCTCCTGCGGGGCGACCGACGATAGCCACGGTACCTTCCGCGACTGCGAGAACTGGCTTCCGTACATCGCCGGGATGGGCTTCGATGTTCTTTACCTCCCGCCGATCCATCCCATCGGCCGCATCCGGCGCAAGGGACCCAACAACACGCTGGCGGCGGGTCCCGATGATCCGGGCAGTCCCTGGGCCATCGGCGCCCCGGAGGGCGGGCATCTGAGTGTGCACCCGGCGCTGGGGACACTGGAGGACTTTCGCCGGCTCGTCGCAAGTGCCCGGGACCACGGGCTGGAGATCGCGCTGGACATCGCCTTCCAGTGCGCCCCGGACCATCCCTATGTGCAGGAGCACCCGGCGTGGTTCCGCCACCGGCCGGACGGCAGCGTGCAGTATGCGGAGAATCCGCCGAAGAAGTACCAGGATATCTACCCCTTCGATTTCGAGACCGCCGACTGGCAGGGCCTGTGGCTCGAACTCGAGGGCATCTTCCGTTTCTGGATCGAGCAGGGGGTAAGGATCTTTCGGGTGGACAATCCCCACACCAAGAGCTTCGCGTTCTGGGAGTGGGCGATCGCCTCGATACAGCGCGACTTTCCCGAAACCCTGTTCCTGGCCGAGGCGTTCGCAAGGCCGGCCGTGCTGCACGGACTGGCCAAGAGAGGCTTCAGCCAGTCCTACAACTATTTTCCATGGCGCAACACCAAACACGAGCTGACCGCGTATTTCACCGAGCTCACGCGCGGCGAGGGACGGGAATATCTGCGCCCCAGCCTGTGGCCCAATACGCCGGACATACTGCCCGAGTACCTGCAGTTCGGCGGTCGCCCGGCGTTCATGATCCGTGCGACGCTTGCGGCGACCCTGGGCGCCAGCTACGGCATCTACGGTCCGGCCTTCGAACTGGTCGAAACCCGGGCCCGGGAGCCGGGCTCCGAGGAGTATCTCGATTCCGAGAAGTACCAGATCAGGCAGTGGGATCTGCAACGACCCGACAGCCTCAGGGATTACCTGACCCGCCTGAATCGCATCCGTCGTCAGAATCCGGCATTGCAGCATGACTGGAATCTGTGCTTCCACGCCATCGACAACGAGGAAATGCTGTGTTTCAGCAAGACCGCGGAGGAGGAGGGCGATGTGGTGTTCGTCGTGGTCAACCTCGATCCCGTGCACACACAGTCGGGATACGTGGAAGTCCCGCTGGAGGAATGGGGTCTGGATCCGGCGCAGCCCTACCAGGTGCATGACCTGCTCGGCAATTCGCGGCATCTGTGGCACGGGCCGCGCAACTTCGTGAAGCTCGATCCGCGGGCCGGTGCGGCCCATATATTCCGCCTCAGGAGACGGCTGCGGACCGAGCAGGATTTCGACTATTACCTATGACGAGGTGGAACTCGATGACCGCGCAGGAGCCCGGCATGCAGGACGATCCGCTCTGGTACAAGGACGCGATTATCTACCAGATGCATGTCAAGGCGTTCCTGGACAGCAACGACGATGGCATCGGCGATTTTCCGGGCCTGACCAGCAAGCTCGACTACATCCAGGATCTCGGCGTCAACACCCTGTGGCTGTTGCCCTTCTATCCCTCGCCCATGCGCGATGACGGGTACGACATTGCCGACTACCGCAACATCCACCCCGATTACGGCACCCGCAGGGACTTCCGCGCCTTCATGCGCGAGGCCCACCGCCGCGGCCTGCGCGTGATCACCGAACTGGTGATCAACCACACCTCCGATCAGCACCCCTGGTTCCAGGCAGCCCGCAAGGCCCCGCCGGGCAGTCGCAAGCATGCCTTTTATGTGTGGAGTGACAGCAGGGAGAGGTTTCCCGAGACCCGGGTGATCTTCACCGACAGCGAGGTCTCGAACTGGACCTGGGACGACGCCGCCGGCGCCTATTACTGGCATCGGTTCTTCCACCACCAGCCCGATCTGAATCACAACAATCCGGAGGTGGTGAAGGCCGTGATCCGGCTCATGCGGTTCTGGCTGGACATGGGCGTCGACGGGCTGCGCCTGGACGCCATTCCCTACCTTTGCGTGCGCGACGGGACCAACAACGAGAACCTGCCGGAGACCCACGCCGTTCTCAAGCGCATGCGCGCGGAGGTGGACGAACACTACGGCGCGCGCATGTTTCTGGCGGAGGCGAACCAGTGGCCCGAGGATGCCCGGGAATACTGTGGCGATGGCGACGAATGCCACATGGTCTATCACTTCCCGCTGATGCCGCGCATGTACATGGCCGTGGCGCAGGAGGACCGCTATCCCATCCTGGAGATCATGGGCCAGACCCCGGAGATCCCCGATACCTGCCAGTGGGCCATCTTCCTGCGCAACCACGACGAACTGACCCTGGAGATGGTCACCGACCGCGAGCGCGACTACATGTACGAGCGTTACGCGGCGGATCCGCGCATGCGCGTCAACGTCGGGATCCGCCGCCGACTTGCGCCGCTGATGGAGAACGATCCCGAGAAGATCAAGCTGATGAACAGCCTGCTGATGTCGATGCCCGGCTCGCCGATCATCTACTACGGCGACGAGATCGGCATGGGGGACAATTTCTTTCTCGGGGATCGCAACGGCGTGCGCACGCCGATGCAATGGAGCCCGGACCGCAACGGCGGCTTCTCCCGCGCCGATCCCCAGTTTCTGTATCTGCCGCCGATGATGGATCCCGTCTACGGGTATGCGGCGGTGAATGTGGAGGCGCAGAGCCGGGAGCCCTCGTCGCTGCTGAACTGGATGAAGCGGCTGATCGCGGTGCGCAAGGTCCATCCCGCCTTCGGTCGCGGCACCCTGAGCTTTCTGCAACCGGGCAACCGCAAGATCCTGGCCTACGTGCGCGAATACGGCGAAGAGTCGGTGCTGTGCGTGGCCAATCTCGCGCGTTCGGCACAGCCGGTGGAACTCGATCTGGCCCGCTTCAAGGGCAGGGTGCCGATGGAGCTGATGGGACGCACGGCGTTCCCCCCGATCGGGGATCTGCCCTATCTCCTCACCCTGCCGGGACACGCCTTCTACTGGTTCGAGCTGGCCAGCGACGCGGCGGCGCCGGTCTGGCATCAGGAGATGCTGCCGTCGATCGAACTGCCGGTGCTGGTATTGTCCGGCGGCTGGCAAAGCTTCCTGCCGGAACCGCGGCCCCCGGGCCCCGGGGCGGCCTCCGGTGTTGCGGTCAAGCTGAAGAAGCGTCTGGAAGACGAGGTCCTGCCCGCCTTTCTGCGCGAGCAGCGGTGGTTTGCGGCCAAGGGACAGGCGCTGGTGGCCGTGGAGGTCGCACAGGTATCGCAGTGGGCCGCCACAGACGGGGAATGGCTGCTGATGTGGGTGCGGTGCCGCTTCGAAGGCGGCATGACGCAGACCTACCTTCTTCCGCTCGGTCTGGTCTGGGGCGACATCGACGAGGATCCGGTGCGGGTGATGCTGCCCGCCGCGGTCGCGCGCGTGCGCGAGAAGGCCCGGGTGGGTGTGCTGCACGACGCAGCGGTGGCCGAAGATTTCGTCCACGCGCTGGTCGCGGCGATGGCGAGGCCATCGGATCAGCCGCTGGGGTCGGGCATGCTGCGCTTCCGTCCGAGCGCGGCCTATGCGGAGCTGGCGGGCGCGACCCCGCACCGCAACCTGCGCCGCCCGGGGGCCGAGGGAACCAACAGCACGGTGGTGATCGGTGACGGACTGTTCCTCAAGCTCTACCGGCGCATCCAGCCGGGGCTGAGCCCGGAACTGGAAATGGGACGCTACCTCACCGAGGTCTCCCCGTTCCCCAACATCTCGCCCCTCGCGGGGTCGGTGGAATATCAGGGCCCCGACGAAGAGCCCTCCACCCTGGCCCTGCTCCAGGGCTATGTCGCGAACCAGGGCGACGGCTGGAATTACAGTGTCGACTACCTGGTCCGCCACTTCGAGGATTGCCTGGCCCGTCCCGACGAGATCACGGCCGATGTGCATGTCGACTACCAGCGCCTGATGCATACCCTGGGGCAGCGTACCGGCGAACTCCATGTCGCTCTGGCGAGGCCCGGCAGCGACCCGGCCTTCGCTCCCGAACCGATGCAGTCCGGCGATCTGGAGTCCTGGGGCAACCGCGTGCGCGAAGAGGTGCACGCCAGTCTCGACCTGCTCGCGGGGCGCCGGCGCGCGTTGCCGGGAGAGGTCAGCCCGGCGGTGGAACGCCTGCTGCAGGCCCGGGATGCATTCCTTCGGCGGATTCCGGAATGGACCGGCCGCGAGGTGGATGCGGTGAAGATCCGCCATCACGGCGACTATCACCTGGGTCAGGTGCTGTTGACCGAGAACGACTTCGTGATCATCGATTTCGAGGGCGAGCCGATTCGCCCGATCGCGGAACGCAGGCTCAAGCATTCGCCCCTGCGCGACGTCGCGGGAATGCTCCGTTCCTTCAGCTACGCAGGCGCCGCGGCGCTGGCGGACTGCACCGCCGAGCGACCGCTCGACCGTGAACGCCTGCTGCCGCACCTTCGGCATTGGGAAGGGGTCAGCACTGATGCCTTTCTCGCTGGTTATCGCGAGGCTGTGGCGGATTGTCGGGCATCTCCCGCGGATGTCGGGGACTTCAGCCGACTGACCCGTCTGTTCGTGATGGAAAAGGCCCTCTATGAATTGCGTTACGAACTGGATCACCGCCTGGACTGGGTCGGCATCCCGGTCGATGGCCTACTGAACCTGCTGGAGGAGACCGGCAGCGGAGGGAATGATGGGGCGTGAGGCGCTGCGGCCCCGCGTCGGCTGCGCGGTCGCAGCCGGCGCGTTGCTTCCGGCCCCGACGTCGGATCCGTCCGGGCGACCGATCGGGAGGCTTCGATGCCGGAGGTCGTGAGCCGCCAGGGATGCGCCGCGGTTCCATTGCCGGACCCCGCGATCACCGAGGCATTGCGCGTGCTCGGCAAGCGACGTCTTGCGCTTGCCATCCACGACAGCTGTCTTCCGGGTCTGCCCGGCGAGGACATCGGGCGGGGCGCGCTCTACAGCCGGGGGGCACTGGAATTCCTGGCCTTCCTGCGCGGCCTGGGTTTCGACAGCATCCAGTTGGGCCCCTTGGGACAGACGCCGCGCAACGACCCCTCGCCCTACAACGGCACCGTGTTCTCCCGGAACATCCTGAACCTGGATCCGGGCAGCCTGGCTGCCCGCGGTGAAGGGGCCGGCCTGCTCGATCCCGGCGCCCTCGAAGGCCGGGTCCGGGAGTGCCCCTGCGATGATGGATCCCGCAGCGTTCACGGCTATGCCTTCGATGCCGGGCACGCAATGCTGGAGGAGATCCACCGAAACTTCGCGGCGGCGCGGCAACGGGGCGATCCGGGGGCCTTCAAGCTCGATGCGGAACTACGTGTCTTTACCGCCCAGAATCGCGACTGGCTCCAACCCGACGCGCTCTATCACGTGCTCTGGCGGCACCATGGACAGAGGCGCCATCGGCACTGGCCGGTGATCGACCCCGCCTGTCCGGATGCGGACCTGTACCGGCATGTCGGCCAGGGATCGGACCCGTGCAGATCCCGCCGGGAGGCCCTGTTCGAGGCGCATCGTGATGCGCTTGAACGCTATCGCCTGGGGCAGTTCCTGGTGCAGCGGCAGCACGCACGGTTCCACTCCGAGGCGAAGAGGCTCGGGCTAAGACTCTACGGCGATCTCCAGGTCGGTCTCTCGGACTGTGACGAGTGGATCCGTGGCGGATTGCTGCTGGCGGATTACCGCATGGGGGCGCCACCGAGCCGCACCAATCGCGACGGACAGCCCTGGGGCTACGGGGTGTACGACCCGGATCAGTATCGCGATGCCGACGGTGCCGCCGGTCCCGTGCTCCGCTTCATGCATGCCCGGATCGAAAAGATGCTCGGGGAGCTCGATGGCCTGCGCATCGATCACCCGCACGGTCTGGTGTGCCCCTGGGTGTACCGCGCCGATGATCCCGATCCGTATCACGCGGTGCAGCATGGCGCGCGCCTGTTCTCATCGCCACAGCTGCCCGATCACCCGACCCTTGCCCGTTATGCGCTCGTCGGGGTGGCGCAGTTGAACCAGTCTGTTCCCCGCCACGCGGACGACTGGGTGCGGTGGCTGCGGCCGGATCAGGTCGAGCGCTACGCGCCGTTGCTGGAGACGGTGGTGAAGGTGGTTCGGGAACATGGCGGCTCGAGCGCGGACATCCCCTGCGAGGTGCTGAGCACATTGCCTCATCCGGTGGCGGCTGTCATCGGTCGCCTGGGGTTGGGTCGGTTTCGGGTGACGCAGAAGGCGGACCCCCGCAACCGTGACGACGTCTATCGCAGCGAGAACGCCGAGGCTCGGGACTGGATCATGGTCGGGACTCACGACACGCCGTCACTCTGGCATCTGGCCCGCCAGTGGATGGAGGACGGTGAGCGGGCCCGGCAGGAGGCGGAGGATCTTGCCGCGCGACTCGTCACGCCGCCGGAACGGGAGCGCTTCGCGCGCGAATTGGCAGGGGATCGCAACAAGCTGGTGCATGCCAAGTGGGCGGATGCGTTCGCCAGCCCGGCAGAACAGGTCATGGTGTTCTTCGCCGATCTGCTCGGCCAGGAGCAGACCTACAACCGGGCCGGTTTCGTCGATGCCGAAAACTGGACCCTGCGGGTGCCGCGCGACTACGCGACGGCCTTCCCGCGTAAGGTGGCCCGGGGTGAGGCCCTGGACCTGCACTGCGTACTGGCCCTGGCGCTGCAGGCGCGAGGCCACGATTTCGCGGATATGCACCGCGAACTGATCCAGCGTCTGCGCCAACGGGCTGATCGCTGGTGGACCGGGTGATGACATCGTTGGCGATGCGCGTGCGCCCGCGATCTTATGAACCGGCCCGCTCCTGGGTTCGGGGGCAGGTAGCGCAGGGAAGATCCCTGCTCGGGGTCACCCTTTCCGGAGGCGCCATGACATGAGTGCCCAGACCATCGACCAGCTCCTCTCTTCCCGTTCCGTATCCGAGGACCAGACGGCGATCGTCGTGATGAGCCGCGAGAGTTCCGACGCCACCTCGCGGGCGGCCCTTTTCGAACGGGCGGGCCGGCTGGCGGCCGGTCTGGAGAAAGCGGGGCTGGAGCGCGGCGACCGGATCGTGATCCTCGCTCCGAACAGTGCCGACTGGGTGGTCTCCGCGCTCGGGGTGATGAATGCCGGGGGCGCGTTGGTGCCGCTGGACACGCAGATGCCGCGCGAGGACCTGGAACATGCCCTCTCCGATTCCCAGCCGCGCTTCGTCTTCACCACGTCCAGGCTCGAGGACCGTCTGCCGGACGGTCTGGGCGATGTACCGGTCTACCTCCTGGATGCCGAGCCGGATGCCGCGGAGGCCTGGGAAGGTCTCCTGAAGGAGGAACCGGCGTCATCCGTCGCGGAATCGGACGATATCGCGGCCATCTTCTACACCTCCGGGACCACGGGGCCGCCGAAGGGCGTGCCACTGACGCACCGGAACCTGAGCAGCAACGTGGAGGCGCTGTGCGAGCAGGAACTCGCGGACGACCGCGACCGGGTGCTCGTGCCGCTGCCGTTCCATCACGTGTATCCCTTCACGGTCGGCATCCTGATCCCCATGACCATCGGCGCGCCGATCATCGTGCCCTTCTCCCTGGTGGGACCGCAGATCGTGCGTGCGCTGCAGGAAGGCGAGGCGACCGTGATGCTGGGGGTGCCCCGGCTTTACGAGGCCATATGGCAGGCCCTGCAGGACAGGGTCTCGAGTCGCGGCCGAATCCCCGCGCTGGTGTTCCGGCAGACGCTGGGCGTGTCGCGGCTCGCGCGCCGCAGGCTCGGGCTGCGTCTGGGACGGAAGCTGTTCAAGGGCCTGCACAAGCGCCTGGCCCCGCGCCTGCGGCTGGTGGTCGCGGGCGGAGCCGCGCTGGACCCCGACCTCGGGCGCAACCTGCTGGCGCTGGGTTGGGAAGTCGGCACCGGCTACGGTCTCAGCGAGACCTCTCCGATCCTCACCTACAATCCGCCGGACCGCCTGAAGCTCGAGGCCGCCGGTCTCCCCCTGCCCGGAGTGGAACTCGCAATCGACGATTCCGATTCCGGGGACGGGCGGGGCGAGCTGATGGTACGGGGGCCGAACGTGTTCGCGGGCTACCTGAATCTTCCCGGGAAGAACGAGGAGGACTTCGAGGAGGGCGGCTGGTTCCGCACCGGCGACACCGGCGAGATCGACGAGGACGGCTACCTGCACCTGCACGGTCGTGAATCCTCGATGATCCTGCTCTCCGGCGGGGAGAACGTGGATCCGGAACGGGTGGAGGATACCCTGCAGGCGATCGAAGAGGTGCGGGAGATCGGCGTCCTTGAGCACGAAGATCGCCTGGCGGCGGTCGTGGTGCCGGAGTCGGACCTGCTGCGCGAGGTGACCGGCGAGGACCTCGAGCAACGGGTCAGGGAAGTGGTGAAGAAGGCGGCGAAGGAGCTGCCGAGCCATCACCGTCCGGGCGAGCTGCGCATTGCCCTCGATCCGCTGCCCCGCACCCGCCTCGGCAAGCTGCGGCGGCACAAGCTGGAGGAGCTCTTCGAGGAGCTGGGGAAGGAAGACGCGGTATCCGAGGCACGACCCGAGCCGGTCTCCCCGGAGTCGATGGCGCCCGAGGACCAGCAGTTGCTGTCGGATCCGGGGGCGGAGAAGACCTGGAATTACCTCGCCGAGCGCTTCCACGATCTTCGCCTGACCCCGGACACCAGCCTCGCCGACGAACTGGGGATCGATTCGCTCAGCTGGGTGGACCTCACGCTTGCGCTTCAGGATCGCGCCGGTATCGACCTCGACGACTCCGCGATCGAACGGGTCGAGACGGTCCGGGACCTCCTGCAGGAGGCGGCCGGGGCCTCCGAGGCCCGGGAGGGCCGGGGCGAACTGAAGAAGCAGCTCGAGGACCCGGAATCAATGCTCGACGAGGACCAGCGAAGGGCCCTGGAACCCCCGGGGCCGACTCGCCGCGTCGTCGGTTGGCTGCTGCTGGGCCCTGCGCGGGTGCTCTCGCGCCTGTTGATGCGCGTAGAGGTGCGCGGCAGTCTTCCGGACGACGGCCCCTGCATCATCGCGCCGCGTCACCTGAGCTTCGTGGACCCCCTGGCGCTGCTGCCCGCTCTCGGCAGGCGGGACCTCGAGTCGCTCTACTGGGCGGGCCTGCAGGAGTACCTGTTTTCCAACCGGGTGTCACGGGCCTTCAGCCGGATCGCGCGGGTCCTGCCGATTGACCCCGGATCCGCACCGCGCAGGAGTCTCGCTCTGGCGGCGGCCTGCGTGGCGCGTGGCCACGGGCTGATCTGGTTTCCGGAAGGGCAGCGTTCTCCGGACGGCACGCTGCAGCGCCTGCGGCCCGGGATCGGGCTGGTTCTCGCCGCGCAGCCGGTGCCGGTGGTGCCGGTCTGGATCGACGGCACCCGGGAGGTGATGGCACCCGGGCAGCACTTCCCGCGTCCGGGCAGACGGGTACGCGTGACCGTCGGCGATCCGGTCGCACCCGAGACCTACGGCAGCGACGAGCGCGAGATCGTGAAGGCCCTGCAGTCGGCGCTGGAGGATCTGGGCGAGTCATCGGAGGCGCGGGGATAACCGAGGGGACGGGGAGGGACGGGAACGCCGGAGGGGACGGGGGACAGATTGATAAATCTGTCCCCGGGGGGCCGGAGCCGGGGGGCCGCCAAACACGACAGGAGGACGTGAAAAATGAGCGACAAAGCGCTGATTTTAAGCCTATCGGAACTGACCCAGAACGACTCGGATGAGGTGGGCGGCAAGAACGCGAGCCTCGGCGAGATGATCGCGACCCTCGAGGCACAGGGCATTCGCGTACCGGGAGGCTTTGCGACCACGGCCGCGGCCTACTGGCGCTTCATCGACGACAACGGGCTTCGCGACCCGATCGCAGAGGCCATGGGCAAGCTGAAATCCGACCAGTCCAACCTGAAGTCCGTCGGCGCGGAAGTGCGCGGCATGATCGAGAAGGGGCACTGGCCGGAGGACCTCGAACACGCGATCGTCGAGGCCTACGATGAAATGCGGCGCGAGACCGGCAGGAAGGAGCTGGATGTTGCGGTGCGTTCCTCGGCCACGGCGGAGGATCTCCCCAGCGCCAGCTTCGCAGGCCAGCTCGAGACCTACCTGAACATACGGGGGCACGAGGCCCTGCTCGCTGCCTGCCGGAACTGCTACGCCTCCCTGTTCACGAATCGCGCCATCGCCTATCGGGAGCGGCAGGGCTTTGATCACCTGCAGATCGCGCTGTCCGTTGGGGTCCAGCGGATGGTGCGTTCCGACAAGGCCGGATCGGGGGTGATGTTCTCGCTGGACACGGAGACCGGGTATCCCGGGGTGGTCCTGATCAATGCCGCCTGGGGCCTGGGCGAGACGGTGGTGCAAGGCAGCGTCGATCCGGACGAATACCACGTGTTCAAGCCACTCCTTGCGCAGGCGAAGCCGGAGGGCCCGCTGCTGCCGATCATCGAAAGGCGTCTCGGGGGCAAGGAGATCAAGCTGGTCTATGCCCGCAAGAAGGGGGACGAGAGTCCCGCGCGGACCGTGGAGACCACGAAGAAGGAGCGCGCCGCCTTCGTGCTGTCGGACCCGGAGATCCTGACGCTCGGCCGCTGGGGCGCGCTGATCGAGGCCCATTACGGCAAGCCGATGGATATCGAATGGGCCAAGGACGGGGAGAGCGGCGACCTGTTCATCGTGCAGGCGCGCCCGGAGACCGTGCATTCGCAGAGGGCCAACGAACCGTTCCGCTCCTGGAGGCTGGTGTCCCGGGGCAAGAAACTGGTTGAGGGTGTGGCCATCGGCGACTCGGTGGCGACCGGCGCGGTCCGGGTGCTGAAGAGCCCGGAGGAGAGCGGCAAGCTGCGCCAGGGGGACGTGCTGGTCACCGGCATGACCGATCCGGACTGGGTGCCCGTGATGAAGAAGGCGGCGGCGCTGGTCACCGATCAGGGTGGACGCACCAGCCACGCGGCGATCGTCTCCCGGGAGCTGGGTCTGACGGCGGTGGTCGGTGCCGGAGATGCCAGCTCGAGCCTGAAGGACGGGCAGGAGGTGACGGTCTCCTGCGCCGAGGGGCAGCGGGGGTTCGTCTACGAGGGCGAATCGGAGGTGGAGGTCAGCGAAACCGATCCCGACGAGGTCGAGGACACGCGGACCGACATCATGATCAACCTCGCGAACCCTGGTGCGGCCTACCGCTGGTGGCGGCTGCCTGCGAAGGGAATCGGGCTGGCCCGAATCGAGTTCATCATCGGCAACGACATCAAGGTGCACCCGCTGGCCCTGATGCACCCGGATCGCGTCGAGGACAAGGCCGCGAGGAAGACGATGGCCGAACTGATCCGCGGTTACGAGGATGGTGCGACATTCTTCGTCGACCGCATGGCACGGGGAATCGCCCGGCTGGCGGCTGCACAGTGGCCAAATCCCGCAATCGTCCGGCTCTCGGACTTCAAGACCAACGAATACGCCGGCCTGATCGGGGGGCGTGGCTTCGAGCCTAAAGAGGCCAATCCGATGCTGGGCTGGCGGGGTGCGAGCCGTTATGTGGACGGCCCCTATGCCGAGGCCTTCGCGCTCGAGTGTGCCGCGGTGCGGCGCGCCCGGGAGGAGATCGGCCTGGAGAATATCCGGGTGATGATCCCCTTCTGCCGAACGGTCGACGAGGCCGACCGCGTGCTGGCCACGATGGCGGAGCACGGGCTGGTGCGCGGCAAGGCAGGACTGGAGATCTACATGATGGTCGAGATCCCGTCGAACGTGATCCTGGCGCGCGACTTCGGGGCCCGGGTCGACGGCTTCTCCATCGGGACCAACGACCTGACCCAGCTGGTGCTGGGTGTCGACCGCGACAACGATCTCCTCGCGTCGCTGTTCGATGCCCGCGATCCTGCGGTGAAGGCCGCGATCGCCGAGCTGCTGGAAAAGGCGCGGGATGTCGGCGTAAAGACCGGCCTGTGCGGTCAGGCCCCGAGCGATCACCCCGAGTTCGCCGCGTTTCTGGTGGAGCAGGGAATCGACAGCATCTCGGTGAGCCCGGACAGCTTCATGGCCGTGAAACGGATCGTGGCCCGGGCCGAAGCGAAAAAGGGCTCGCGGGATGAGTGAGGCGCAAAGTCCTAGCCCGGCTGCGGTGTCCGTGAACACCCCCACGCAGAAATCCGAGGAAATGCCATGCAACCCGTGATCACGCTCACGATGAATCCCGCACTGGACGTCAGCACCTCGGTCGACGAGGTGGTCAGTACACACAAGCTGCGCTGTTCGGGTGCCCGCTTTGATCCCGGCGGCGGTGGCGTCAATGTCGCCCGCGTGATCGCGCGCCTGGGAGGCAGGGCCACCGCCCTCTTTGCCGTGGGCGGCGCCATCGGCGACGTGTACCGGGGGTTGCTGGAGGCCGAGCTGGACCGGGCGCGGCCGATCGAAATCGAGGGCAACACCCGCCAGAGCTTCAACGTGAACGAGGAATCCACCGGCAAAGAGTACCGCTTCGTGCTGGAAGGCCCGAAATGGCAGGATAGGGAGTGGCGCGGGGCTCTGGATCGCGTTGAGGAGGCGCTGTCGGAAGGAGAGTACCTGGTGGTGAGCGGCAGCCTGCCGGACGGGGTTCCCGACGACTTCACGGCCCGGGTGGCCCGACTCGCGAAGCGGGCAGGAGCCCGGTGCGTCGTCGATGCCTCCGGTGCCGCGCTGGAGGCGGCACTGGACGAAGGGGTCTTCCTGGTCAAGCCCAACAAGCGGGAGCTGCGCGATCTCACCGGGGCACGCCTGGATTCCCGGGAGGAGCAGGAAGACGTGTTGCGGCGGATCCTGGAAGATGACGGCTCCGAGATCGTCGTGCTGAGCCTTGGCGGTGACGGCGCGCTGTTTGCGTCGAGTGACGGCATCTTTCACCTCGCCGCCCCGGAGGTGGAGGCCCGCAGCGCGGTGGGTGCCGGCGACAGTTTCCTGGCTGCGCTGGTCCTGCGCCTCGCCGCGGGCGACTCACTCGAGGATGCCGGCCGCCACGCGGTGGCGGCAGGCGCGGCTGCGCTGCTGAGCGAGGGTACCGAATTATGCCGGGCCGAGGATGTCGAGCGGGTGTACCGGGAGCTTTCATCCTGAGGTCACCCGGCACCCTCACCCAGCGAAGTTCCAGACTGTGCATGGAGACGTGGAATGGACCAGACGAATACGATATTCATGCTGGACGACGACAAGGCGACGCGCCGCTCGCTGGCATTGGCCCTCGAGCTCGCCGGTTACCGGATAAGGACCTACGCGTCGGCGGAAGACATGCTGGCGGACCTGGATCCGGAACAGCCCGGCTGTCTCCTGCTGGACCTGCGGATGCCGGGCATCAGCGGCCTCGAGGTCCAGGAGATGCTGAACGCTCGGGGCTGCACGATGCCCGTGATCTTCATGTCGGCCTTCGCGGCCGTTCCCGCGACCGTGCGGGCAATCAGGGGTGGCGCCATCGATTTCCTTGAGAAGCCGTGCCCGATGGAGGTGCTCACCGAGCGCATCGAACACGCCCTCGAGATCGATCGGAGCCAGCGGGGAGAGCGGAACTGGCAGGGGCACATTCGGAGTCGGGCCGCCGAGCTGACCCGGCGTGAGGCGGAGGTCCTGCACTTCGTCACCGAAGGGCTCAGCAACAAGGAGGCCGCCAGGCAACTCCACATCAGTCCGAGGACCGTCGAGAAATACCGGGCACGCGTGATGGAGAAGATGGAGGCGGAGAGCATCCCCGAGCTCTGCCGGATGGCTTCGGTCCTCTCTGATGCGGATCCGGCCCCCCGCCCCTGACGAGCACCCGCGGCAGGGGCCCGCACAGGTGCGTCAAACGTGGGGGTGGGCACTTTCCATGAGGGGCGGGCCGGCGCGCATCAGTATCTCGGCCGATGACAGGGAATTGTCACGGAAACTGATCCAGATCCCGTCGGGCCAGCGTCGGGTAACGGTTCCCAGGAGATGGTGGCCGTCGCCGTCGGCGTAGGGTTCGGGAAAGACGATCGCAACCGTGCTGCCGGCAATGGGACCCGTGTACTCGAGGAAGACGCCATTGCGGCAGAGCTTTCGGGTCTCCACGCGGGCCACGGGCTCGTTGTCGCTTTCCAGGAGAACATTCGTGCGCACCCAGATGCAATCGTCAGCCTCTTGCCTCATCTTCGTTCTCCTACACAGCCTTGTCAGAAAGGAGTCCGTACGCCGGAATCGGCGACACGACGCTTCGTTCAAACAAGAGCCTAATGTGGAGCCGATGCCGCGTGTAAGGCAGGCAAGCACCTAGGTATAACTACCCACGGTGATCGTCATCAGCAATGCCCCGGCGGGGTCGCAGGAGCGGCCTCGTGGGA
>NZ_JAWLHP010000003.1:0-34254 GCF_041690275.1 Thioalkalivibrio sp. | reverse complement strand
CTCGTGGGAGCGGCTTCCAGCCGCGATGCAGGTCGTGGGAGCAGCTTCCAGCCGCGATCCCGGTCGTGGGAGCGGCTTCCAGCCGCGATGCAGCGTTGGACCGAGTGCCCGGGGCCATCGCGGCCAGAGGCCGCTCCCACCGGGATCGTGACCATCGCGGCCAGAGGCCGCTCCCACCGGGATTGTGGCCATCGCGGCCAGAGGCCGCTCCCACCGGGGTCGTGGGAGCGGCTTCCAGCCGCGATCTACTGCGGAACCACATGTGCGGCGGTCGGACCCTTTGGACTCTGCTGGATCTCGAATGACACCGTCTGCCCCTCGGTCAACGACTTGAAGCCCGAGGACTGAATCGCGCTGTAATGGACGAATACGTCCTTGGAATCACCTTCGGGAGTGATGAATCCGAAGCCCTTTTGGTCGTTGAACCACTTCACCTTGCCAGTTGTCATCGAACAAATCTCCTATCGCTCTTGTGCTTCGAGATACAGCCTTCAGCCGGTGGTTCGCCGTGCGCCTCCCAGCCATCCTTGCCGGGAGAAGAGCCCAGATGCCTTTATCGGCAACGCTGCGATCCACACGGCCAAGAGGTTAGTCGGCAGACCGCGCACCGCGTAAGGGAGGCAATTCCCTAGGGATATTTACCCATGTTCCCGTTTCGGCCGGTTGCGTGCTGGCTCGAGTCCCTGTGTGGACAGCGCAGTCGTAAATGACGATCGCTGGAAACATTGCAATCGGTCAGGCGGCGACATCGGCAGATTGCGGTGGCGGCAGGCACCGCAGTTCGTCGGGAAGCGCGCGGAGATGTTCCGTGCGAAGATGTTGGGATGGTGCCGAAGAGATCGCCATTGCTACCGCCGCTCCTCCGTTGGGGCGGGCGGCGACCGACGGCCAAGGGGCAGCAGGCATGACAGGCGGCCGGGGAGCAGTCGAATCCCCTGGGCGTAGTGCAGTGCCGCGCCCCGGAGGTCTGCCCGTCGCCACCTATTCGATTGTGGCGCGGGATCCGGAGACCGGTCAGATGGGCGTAGCCGTCCAGTCGTACTACTTCGCCGTTGGCAGCGTCAGTCCCCACGCTGAGGCCGCTGTCGGCGCGGTGACCATCCAGTCCTTCGCCAAACCGAGCTACGGAACCCAGGGATTGCGCCTGATCAGGGAAGGGGCCTCGGCCCGGGAGGCGCTGGATGCGCTGCGACACGGTGACGCCCACGCGGAATATCGCCAGTCCGCGATGGTCGACACGCGCGGTCGGGTCGCGGCCTGCACCGGGGACCGCTGCGTTCCGGAAGCGGGGCATCACGTCGGGGAGGGGTATGCCTGTCTCGGAAACATGCTGATGGAGCCCGGCATCTGGGAGGAGATGGGGATGGCCTTCGAGGCGTCGAAGGGGGATTTCGTCGATCGCCTGCTGGAGAGCCTTGGCTCCGCTCAGGCGGCCGGAGGGGATCTCCGCGGTCGGCGCTCCGCTGCCGTCATCGTCGTCGATGCGGTTGCTTCCGGTGATCCCGGTCTGGACGTGCTCTTCGATCTCCGCGTCGAGGATCACGATGAGCCGCTCCGTGAACTGGAGCGGCTCATCACCCTGAAGAAGGCCTTTCACCGCAACAGCCGGGGCAATCACTATCTCCGCGAGGGCGATCTGCGGGCCGCGTTGCGCGATTTCTCCATGGCCGTTTCCATGGCACCCGCACACGAGGAACTGGTGTTCTGGCAGGCCCTGGCCATGGCGGTGGCCGGGTACCGGAATGAGGCCGAGCCGCTGTTTCGGGAGTTGTTCGACGGCGCCGAAAACTGGCGGTTGCTGGCTAGGCGGGTGGCGCAATCGCGATACCTGCCAGCGCAGTCACAGCAGGCACTGATCGAGATTCTCCGGGCCCTGGACTAACGGTCGTTGGGATCCGCGCCACACCAGGCGATGAAAAAGCGCGCCCCGGAAAACACGGAAGTGCACGGGAAGGGGCCAGGATCTTCCCTCGTTTCGGTTCTTTCCGTGTTCCTCCCTGGCTTCATTTTCACGCTGACTGCAAACCATCAGCTGCGGCCACGGGTCGGCCGTCAGTACTGAGGGATTCCCGCTGCACCTCACACCAGCCACAGCCACCAGATGCTGAGGCTGGTCACCACCATCAGCAACAGATTGAGGGGGATGCCGACCTTCGCGAAGTCGGTAAACCGGTAGAGTCCCGTACCGAAGATCATGGTGTTGGTCTGGTAACCGATGGGTGTGAGGAAGCTGGTCGAGGCGGCGAACATCACCGCCAGCGCGAGCGCGAAGATGTCGATCTGCAGGATGTGTCCCAGGGAGATCGCCACCGGGACGAGGATCACCACCGAGGCGTTGTTGCTCAGCATCTCGGTCAACAGGGTGGTTGCCAGGTACAGGGCCATCAGCACCAGAACCGGGTGCCAGCCAAGTGCCTGGATCGCGAGCAGTCCGGCGAGCAGGTCGGCGGCGCCGGACTTGGTCATCGCGATCCCCAGCGGGATCACCCCGGCGATCAGGAAGATCACCGGCCACGATACCTCGGTGTACATGTGTTTCCCGTCAATGCAGTTCGTGGCGACCATTGCCACCACGCCGAGCAGCGCCGTGACCACGATGGGCAGTGGCGTCAGCGCGGCGCCGAGCACCACGGCGGCCATGATGCCACCTGCCATCCACATGCGCCGCCGGTCGAATTCGTCCTGGCTCTCCTCCAGTATGACCAGGTCCTTGGTGTCGCGAAGCCGGGCCAGCGCCGTGCGGGAGATCTCCAGCAGGGCGATCTCCCCGGTCGCGAGCGGCTCGTCCGCGATGCGGCGTTCCTCCAGCGCCTCTTTCTCGAGCCCGATCAGGCGCGCCTGGTACCGATCCCAGAATCCCGCCGAGCGGACCTCGCGGCCCTCGAAGAAACGCGCGTTCCGGAGCAGCACGCGGACGAGCTTGCCGTCCCCGCGGACACGGCTGGACTCGCCGGAGACCGACAGGACCTGCACGTCGTCCGCCTTGATCAGATCCATCACCCGTCGGAGGTCGGCGTGGACCTGGATGATGTCACCCGGACGGATCCGGATCTCCTCGGCACGCTTGATGTGCACCGTCTCGCCCCGGACGAGCTTCAGCACCTCGACCGAGGCCCTGAGCGCGAATTCGTGTTCCGCGAGGGTCTGGTCCAGCAATGGGCTGTCCGGCGGCACGCCGAGTTCGATCACGAAGCGGTCCTCGGCCCCGCCCAGCCGGATCCGGTCCTTTTCCGGCATCAGCCACCGGCCGACGGTCACGAAATAGATCAATCCCACGCCCAATACGATCAGGCCCAGGTGCGTGAATTCGAACATGCCGATCGGGCGTCCGAAGTCCTCGCTGTCCGCGAGGATCGCGGAGGCCAGGATGTTGGTGGAGGTGCCGATCAGGGTCAGCGTTCCGCCGAGCATGCCGAAGAAGCTGACCGGCATCAGCAGCCGGGAGGCCTGCATCTTCAGGCGCCGTGCCATGTCCAGCATCAGAGGAATGGCCACCGCGACCGCCGCGGTGTTGTTGATGAAACCCGAGATCAGGCCCACCAGCCCCGCGATGACCAGGATCATGCGCAACTCCGATGTCCCGACCATTGGAAACAGACGCTGGCCGAGCACATGCATCAGCCCTGAGCGCTGGATGCCCGCCGACAGGATGAACATCGCCAGTACCGTGACCGTCGCCGGGCTGGACAGCCCCGAAAGGCCTTCGCGGACGGTGGGGAAGGCGGCCTGAAGGTCGATGCCTCGATCCAGCAGCCACTGGGAATGGAACAGCTGCGGGATGGCGATCAGCGTGATCATGATCAGGATCGCGGTGATGTCCAGCGGAAGCCGCTCGCTGGCGAAGAGGTAGAGCGCCACGGCGATGATGGTGAAGACCAATGCGATTTCGACGGTCACCTGTTGTCTCCCTGCCGGTCCCTTGGAAGATGCCGGGTCCCCGGGTCGGGTCGGCGCGTCGAGGGTCCATTGCGACGGGTCCACCAGTGTCGCGCAAACCCGGCCCGCCGAGTAGCGGCGGCGAGGGACGATCGCGGCCAGCCACTCTGACAGGCCTCCGGGCCCGCATGAAGCGATTGGCAATACCGGTGGGCGCCGCGCGCTGAGCGTGCTACGTTTGCAGATGGTACGAGCCTCGGGCGCCGATTCCGGCGCCATCACTGGATCGCGATGGCGCGCAACTCACGTGAGGCACTCGGGTCCGGGGTCCCGACACAGCCTCGGGGCAGCCGCAGGGCAGTGCGCCGGATACAAACCGGCCCGCAAGTTCTGGGCTCCCTTTCAACGCAGTGGAGGCACATGCTGATGGAAAATGGAACATTCTTAGCGGCCTTTCTCGTCTGGATCGCCTTCTTCATCCTGGCCATCCCGCTGGTGCTGCGCATTCGGCATCCCGATCAGAGGCCGTTTGCGGCCTACCTGATCTTCGTCTCGCTCTTCACGCTGATTGCCGGGATCCTGTTTGCGCTGTTCTCCTGGCTTGCCGTGGTCATGGACCTGTCGGAGGCGTTGAACCGTCTCTTCCCGGCGATCGTGTTCCTGCTGCTGGTCTTTGCGCCGGCCTTCCTGGTGGCGATCTGGCAGGCCCGAAAGCCCCGTTTGCGGAGGCCGCCGCCCGGCTGAGGGCTCGGTCCACCGGCTGCCGCGCAGCGGTGCAGTGAGTCCCGGGAGCACCGGGGTCCGGGGACGGAATCCCGGGCGCCGGTTCGGTTCAGCGTGATTTCGTTCCGAGTGCGGAGAAATACAGCGTCGGGATCAGCAGCAGGGTGAGCATTGTTCCGACCACGACCCCGCTGATCAGCGTCAGGCCGAGCGGCTGCAGGGCGGGCTCGAAGATCAGCGCGCCGCTTCCAAATGCCACCGTGCCGGCGGTGAGGAGGATCGGTCGGGTGCGCAGCGCGCCGGCGCTGATCAGTGCTTCAGGGAGGTCCATGCCGCCGTCCAGGCGTTTCTGGGTGAAGTCCACGAGCAGCACCGCATTGCGGACCACGATGCCGGCGAGTGCAATCACGCCAAGCACGCCGAGGCCGGCGATGTCGAGGCCCATCAGCCAGTGCGCCGGAATCACGCCAATGAAGACCAGCGGGATTGGCGCCATGATCACCAGCGGGATCACATAGGAGCTGAACCAGGCCGAGAGAAGGGTGTAGATCACCAGGATCACCGCCAGGCCCGCCCAGGCGAGGTCACGGTACACCTGTTGGGTCATCTCCCACTCGCCGCCCCAGAACAACCCGATTTCGGAGTCGTCGTTGGGCGGGCGCAGCCAGTGGATCTCCGGCGTGGCCGTATCCGCGGTCTCCAGCGCCTCCACCAGGTCACGCTGTACCGACACGGGCTGGCTGCGGTCACGATCGATCGCCGCGGCGACGTAAGACACCGGCAGCTGATTCTTGCGATGGCGATGGGGCGTTGATCGGACCTCCCGTGCATCCAGCACATCACGCAGCGCGACCGCGCGGCCCTCCTCGGTGCGGAGGTGCAGGCCCGCAAGATCTTCGACCCATAGGCGGTCGCTCTCCTCGAGCCGCACCACCACCGGTACCGGCTGCCGCTCTCCCGGCAGATCGAGGTCGGTGGCGGTCCGCCCGCTCAGGGCCATCTGCACTGCCGCCGCGGCCCGCGCAGCGGGCACACCCTGGGCCCCGGCCCGGGTCTGGTCCACGGTCAGGTGCAGGTCGGTCCCCCGCGGCTTCGGAAACCGCTCCAGCGCAACGGCCGCGTGATGACCTTCGACCAGGGTCCCGAGCGCGTCTGCGAGCTGCTCCCGTTCGTGCGCGTCGGAGCCGAAGATCTCGGCCTGTATGGCGTTGTCGCTGGATGGACCGGAGGGAATCTGCCGGATCCATGCCCGGCCATCGAAGGGTGCCAGGAGCCCGGGCAGACGATGAAACAGTTCCCGGCCGAGTTCGTAGCTCAGGCGTGTGCGCTCGTCCTCGTGCGTGAGCTGCACGTAGAGGCTGGCCCGATGCGATCCGTCATCGATGATGTCGGGTGGTCCCGGTGGCGGCAGCAGCGGGGGTCCTTCGTGTCCCGCGAACACCGTGTAGGCCTGCACCTCCGGCTCCCCGTGCAGCGCGCGCCCCACGGTCGCCGCGGCCTCCAGCGTACGCTCCAGGGGACTCCCGGGCGGGAGCTCGATCTCGACGACGAAGACCTCGCGGTCGAGGAACGGAACCAGGGTCAGCTGCACTGCCCGGAAGGCGACCATCGCCACGCTGGCGATCAGCAGCAGCGCCATCCCGAGGTACAGGGCCCAGCGCAACCATGCATGCCGGAAGAAGGGGGTGAGTATGACGCGGTAGATCTCCGCCAGTCGGCCCGACCGACTGCCATTGACGGCATCGGTCTCATCGCCCCCGGCATTCTTGC
Organism: Thioalkalivibrio sp.; assembly: GCF_041690275.1. Classification (NCBI taxonomy): domain Bacteria; kingdom Pseudomonadati; phylum Pseudomonadota; class Gammaproteobacteria; order Chromatiales; family Ectothiorhodospiraceae; genus Thioalkalivibrio; species Thioalkalivibrio sp. The sequence continues at coordinate 27,885 of NZ_JAWLHP010000003.1, read as the reverse complement.
GCTCCCGTCCGCCGGATTTCGAGGTCGCACGCAGGAGTCGGTAGGCCACGAAGGGGGTGACGGTCAGTGCGATGGTCAGGGAAAACAGGATGGCCAGCGAGGCCCCGACCGGTATCGCCCGGGTGTACTGGCCCATCTCTCCGCTGATGAAGGCGGTCGGGAGCAGTGTCGCCACGATCAGGAAGACCGCGAGTATGGTCGGATTTCCGACTTCGTCAACCGCCCGCACCACGATCTCGCGGGTGCGCTCCCCGGCCTCGCGGAAGTGACGGCCGATGTTCTCGAGAATGATCACGGTGTCGTCCGCGACCAGCCCGATCGCGAGGATCATCGCGGCGATCGAGACCGGATTGAGGCTGAAACCGATCCACAGATAAGCGAACGGGACAATGGAGAGGATGGCGGGGATCAGGAACGAAACCGCGACGGCTGCCCGCCAGCCGAGACCGATCAGGATGATCACCACCACCACCACGGTGGCCATGAAGAAGTTCTCCAGCACGCTCTGCACCGTCTCGGTGGCCGCGCGGCCGCCGTCGTAGGCGATGTCCACCGCCACGTCTTCGGGGATCAGTTCGGGCCGGAGGGTCTCCAGGCGCTCGAGCGTCCGTTCCGTGACCGCGCTGATGTTCCGATGCGGGATACTGGTGACCGCGAGGCTGACCGCGGCGACCTCCGTGGCCTGTCCCCTCCGCCAGTGCACGGTCCGGTGATCATCGGGGGCGGGACCGTCCGTCACCTCCGCGACTTCGCCCAGGCGGATCACGCCGGTGGGCCCGGCACCCACCGGTATCTGCTCGATCTCGTCGACCGACGCCGGCCAGGCGCCAACGCGGACCTGCTGTGCCCGGTCCCCCCGGAGCGGCTCCGCCGGCAGGCGCAGGCTGGCGGCGCCGATCGCCTCGTGGATCTGCACGATATCCAGGCCCCGGGCGGCCAGCTCGGTCGGGTGCGGCATCACCCGGATCTCGCGGGGTCGTCCGCCGTGCACCGTGATCGCCCGCACCCCCTCCGCCGCCTCCAGTCGGGCGGCCAGCTCGGACCCGAGCCGATGCAGCTCGTACCCGCCCAGCCGGGGACTGGACAGGGTGACCATCAGCCCGGTGAAGACCTCGTCGCCCACGGTGCGGATGGACTCGACCTCGGCGCCCGGCGGCAGGCGGTCACCGTTGGTCTCCATCAGGTCCCTGAGTTCCGCATAGGCCCGGGCATCGCTGACGCCTGCCGCGAATTCGACCTCCACGAGGGCGGCGTCGGCGGCGGCAACCGTCTTCACCTCCACCACGCGCTCCAGCTGACTGGCCCAGGCGCCGGCCGGCCGGGCCACCAGTTCATCCACCCGCTCGACCCCGGCTCCGGGGAAGGTGATCGCGAGCAGGGCGGTGGGGACCTCGATGTCCGGCCGGTCCTCGCGTGGCGTCATGGTCAGCCCGTAGGCGCCCATCAGCAGCGCGGCCACCAGAATCGCCGGCACGAGGGGGGAGTCGATCAGCCGGTCGGCGAGTTGGCCGGCGAAGCCCAGCCGTTCCATCAGTCCGGCGCCCCGGAGACGACCCTCACCCGCTGGTTGTCGCTCAGCGCGGTCACCGCATCTCCGAACACCACGCGTTCGCCTCCGGACAGCCCTCGCAAGACCGCGAGCCGGCCGGTGGCCGGATCCGCATCCCCGAGACGCACCCAGCGCAGCCGCGCGCGCAGTTCGCCCTGGTCATCCGTCTCCACCACGAACACACCCTCGAGCTGCCCCCGACGCAGCAGCGCGGATTCCGGGATCGCGGTGAGCGTGTGCGCCGGCAATCCGGAAGGGACGTCGAGCTCGGCAACCATTCCGGGCTCCAGTGTCTCCGGCGGGTCGTCGATCACCAGGCGCATGCGCAGGCCGACCCCGCTATCCTCCAGCCCGGGCAACACCGCCTGGACCCGGCCCGTCAGCGTGGCGTCGATGCCGGAGATCGACATTGGAAGCTCCAGTCCGGGCCGTAGCTGCCCCGCGCTGGTCTGGTCGATGCCCGCCTCCACATTCAGCCGCCCGCGGTCTTCGAACACCACCAGTGGCGGACCGGGCGCCACGAAGGTCCCGGTCTCGGCGATCACCTCGCTGACGATCCCGTCAAACGGCGCACGGAGGGTGGCATAGTCCAGGTTGACCTCGATGGCCGCGAGTTCCGCCTCGGCCTGGGCCAGCAGCCCGCGCGCGCTGTCGGCCTCGATCTCCGCCTCCTCCTTGCGGATTCGTGCCACGAGCTCCTGTTCGTAGAGACGCTCGAACCGGCGCCGGTTCTGCTCCGCCTGTTCCCAGGCGGTACGTGCGGCCTGTACCTGCAGGCGGGCGGCGCTGCGCGCGGCCTCGAGGTCGCGGGCATCGACCTGCAGGATCGGCTGTTCCGCCTCCACGCGGTCGCCCGCCTCCACGAACACGTCCTCCACGGTCCCGGCCTGCCGCGTCCCGAGGCCGGCGCGCTGGTCGGGCTGAATGATTCCGGCCACCTTGACCACCGCGTCGCGCTCGATTCGCTCGGTCTCGAAGACGGTCACGGAAACAGCCGGAAGCTCCTCCACGGTGTCGGGCCCCGGTTCGCAACCGGCCATCAGGCCCACCACCAGCAGCGCGGTCGCCAGCCGGCGTTGCAGGCATGTCTTCATCGGACGATCTCTCCCGGGTCACCGGCCTCGACGGCCAGCCGATAGCGCTGTGCGGCAAGGACCGCGCCATAGCGTGCATTCAGCTCGCGCGTGAGTGCCGCGAGTTCCTCGCTCTGCGCCTGCAGCAGCGCGGTGATGTCGTCCAGACCCTCGGCGTAGCGGCCCTCGGTCAGTTCCAGCGCGGCCTCCGCCTCCTCGATGCCGGCGGACGCCTGCTCCCAGGCGAAGAGCTCGGCCTGCCAGTCCGCAAACGCCGTCTGGGCCTCGGTGCGCGCCTCCAGGCGCAGCGCATCGAGTTCCGCGCGGGTCTCGGCCTGGCTCGCGCGGGCCTCGTCCACGGCGCCTGCCTGGCTGAAACCCGCAAACGGGGTCCATTGCAGGGTGACCGCCGCAAGCCAGCCGGACTCCGTGAAACCCAGCGGACGATCGGCGTCGACGTGCTGGTAGCGCAGCAGCAGGTTGATGTCCGGCGCGTAGGCCGCACCGGCCCGCCGGACACCGTACCGCTCGGCCTCGAGCGCCTCCTGCAGGGCGCGAATGTCCCTGCGTTCCTCGAGCCGCGCGATCTCGCCCGGGGGGTTGGCGTCGGGCCGTGGGGGCACGGGTACCGGATCGGTGAGGACGAGATCACGGAGGTCCTCGAGCGCCAGGATCTGCCGGAGCAGCGCCTGGGCTGCGATCACCTGTCCCTCGGCCGCCGCCACCCGTGCCTCCATTTCCCGCACCCGGGTACGGGCGCGGAGCACGTCCACCGGTGCGACCAGGCCCTCGTCGAAGGCACCCTGCGCCTGTCGCAGCGCCCGTTCCGCCGTCCGGAGCCCGCGGCGTTCGGCGGTGACCCGGCGCTCGGCCGTGCCGGCACCGAAATAGGCCTCGACGACTGCCAGGGCGACCTCGTCGGAGGCGCGGCTCAGGCCGAGCCGGGCGGCTTCCACCTGGCGGTCGGCCTGACGCCGGGCCTCCCAGGCGCCGAGGTTGAACAGCGGCTGGACGAGCTGGACGCCGGCGATCCGGCCCTCGACCGGACCGAGATCCCGACGGGTCGGCACGGGTGGCAGGCCGGGCTCGAGAAACGGGACGTCCTCGAGCAGCGAGGTGTCCCAGCGCAACTGGGTTGCATCGACGCTGACAGTGGGTGTCAGCCCCTGCAGGGTCTGGCGTTTCACGGCCTCCGCGCGGGCCGAGCGCGCCCTCTGGATCAGCAGCGACGGGTTCTCGGCTCGCGCGCGCTGCAGCGATTCATCCAGCGAGAGCGCGCGTGTGGACGCGACCTCCGCGACTGCCGGTGGCAGCAGTGACAGTGTCAGCCCGGTCAGCAGGATCGCCAGCTTCCAGCAACGGCATGTTCTCATGAAGAACCTCGACCGATCCGATGGGCCCGTCATCGCGGGGAGCGAAGCCTTTAGACGCGAGTGCAGCGTGGCGGGACCTGGCGACCCATGAGACGTTGATTGCGATCATGCGGGCTGGACTATGCGCTGCGCTCACCCGGCGGGCCAGCCTGCGGCTGTTCAATGCGCTACGCGCTTCAGTGCCGCGCTGTCCTCGCAATGACGGAGGAGTCGATCAGCGCTTTCTCGCGATGATACCGGGTAACGGGGCCGCATGTTACCGTGGACTGCCGATCGCGGGCACCCGAACCCCGTTCACCCCCGTCGATTGCAGGACCCGAGGAGCGGTGATGCCGTACGAGCGCAATGCCGATCTGCCCGATCAGGTACGGGGAAGCCTGTCGGAGAAGGCCCAGACGATGTACCGGAAGGCCTTCAACAATGCCTGGGACCGGTACGCGGATCCCGAGCTTCGTCAGGGTGATGCCTCCCGTGAAGAGACCGCGCACCGCGTGGCCTGGTCGGCGGTGAAGGAGTCCTACGAGAAGCGCGGGGAACGCTGGGTCAGGAAGGAGTGACCCCGAGGACGCACCCCGGGATTCGGGGTCGCCTCATTCGATTCCCGCCGCTCGCTGTTCCCTGCGGACCCAGGCGATGATGTGAGCCGCGTCCTCCCCCTGCCATCAGCCCCGGTCTGCCACCGCAGCCTGCCGGAACTGTCCCGCAGCAGTCAGGTTCCGGTATGGTTGGGCCGTGGATCCTGTCGCGACATACTGGATGGCCCTTGCGCGGCCTTTTTCCGGGCGACGGCCCGGCCGGGTTCGGGAGCATGGGTGACCTGGACGCCTGGACGCTGTCCCTGACCCTCGCCTCCGCGGCCTTTTATGGCAGTGCGCTGGTGGCCGCGGGCAGCGTGCCGTTGAAGCTGGCGTTGCGGGAGATGCCGGCAACCGCGCAATCGGCACTGGCGCGCCAATTGGCCGTTGCGGCCTGGCTGGCCATCGCGCTGGTGCTGCTGCAGTGGCCGCTTCAGGCTGCCTTTCTCGGTGGTGGAACGCTGGCCTCGGCCTTCGATCCGTTTCTGCTGGAGCTGGTCTTCGACAGTCCCCAGGGTAACCGGATCCTGTTGGCCTTGGCCGGACTGTTGCTGTTGCAGGCGATCCTGCTGGAACGGTGGCGTGGCGGGGCGGTAGTTGCGCTGGCGGGAGTCCTGGGGGCGTTCCTGGTGCTCCTGGCCTTCGTGCAGACCGGACATACACGCGACGAGCCACGCTGGCTGCTGGGCGGCCTGCTGCTGGTGCACCTGGCTGCGGTTGCCTTCTGGATCGCCGCGCTGCACCCCCTGTTGCAGCTGGCGGCACGTGCGGACGATCAGCGCAACAGCGCAAGGGTGCTCGAACGGTTCGGGCGCATCTCGGCCGTGAGCGTCGGGCTGCTGGTGGTGGCGGGGGTCGTTCTGGCCTGGATGTTCCTCGGTGGTCTGGTGCCGCTGGTTACCACCGGCTATGGGCAACTGCTGCTCACGAAGCTGGCGCTGGTGGCCACCCTGCTGGGCTTCGCGGCATGGAACAAGTGGCGCCTGGTGCCGGCCTTCGAACAGGGGGACGCGCAGGCCCGGATGCGGCTGCGCAGGAGCATCCGCATCGAGATGCTGCTGTTCCTGTCGATCCTGCTGGTCACGGCCTTCCTGACCACCACGGCATCGCCGGGCGGATGAACCGCGGTGCGATGACCAGGCGGAGCAATCGGTGTGGAGCCGCTGTCCGAGGGTGAGCCGCTCGCCCCGTCGGCACCGGTGCGCCTCGACCTGATCTTCAGCTCAGGGTGCGTGCGGCGGTCAGCACCGGGTCCCACACCGGGGAGAACGGGGGTGCATAGGCGAGGTCCAGATAGGCGAGCTGCTCGGCCGTCATCCCGGCGGTGATCGCGGCGGCGATGGTATCGATGCGCTTCGCGGCGCCGGCGCGGCCCACGATCTGTCCCCCGAGAAGGCGGCCGGTGCGGTCCTCCACGACGAGCTTGACCCGGACCTTTCCGGCGCCCGGGAAGTAGTGGGAGCGGGTCAGCGTCTCGATGGCCTTGGCGCGCCAGGCAATGCCCATGTCCCCGGCCTCCTTTTCCGACAGACCGGTGCGCGCGATCTCGAGGTCCTGGAAACGCGTGATCGCGGTGCCCAGCACCCCCGGGAATTGCATATCGCCGCCGCTGAGGTTGATGCCCGCGATCAGTCCGTGCTTGTTCGCGACGGTACCCAGCGCAATGAATACCGGTTCCTCCTTCACGATGTGAAAGGACTCTGCGCAGTCGCCGGCCGCCCACACCTGCGGTATGGAGGTCTGCATCCGACTGTCGACCTGAATCGCATCCGCGGCCCCCAGCCGGATACCGGCCGCCTCGGCCAGTTCCGAGCGGGGCCGGATGCCGATGCCGAGGATCACCAGATCCGCGTCGATGCGGCGCTGATCGGTCGTGACCTGGCGCACCCGACCGTCGGGGTTGGTCTCGATGCCGCTCAGGGCCTCCCCGAGAAGGACGTCGACGCCTGCCTCGCGCATGGTCTGCGCAATGGAGCCGGTCATGTCCGGGTCCATGGTGTTCATTACCTGGGGCGCCATGTCGATCAGCGTGACCTCGAGCCCGCGGTCGAGCAGTGCCTCGGCCATCTCGATGCCGATATAGCCCCCGCCCACGATCACCGCCCGACGGGGCGTGTTCCGCTCCATGTCCTCGAAGACATCGATGCCGCTCTGCAGGGTGGACAGGCTGAAGACGCCCGCGGCGCCCACGTTGGGCAGGTCGGGGACAATCGGTGCCGCTCCCGTCGCGATCAGCAGCTCGTCCCAGCCCTCGTCGAACTCCCGTTCCGAGTCCAGGTCCCGGACCCGGACGCGCCGACCGGCGGCATCGATCGCCACGACCTCGTGGCGCGTGCGCACGTCAATGCGCTGCTTCTCCCGGAAGACCTCCGGAGCGCGGGCCACCAGCTCTTGCGCGGATTCGATCTGGCCGGCGATGTAGTAGGGCATCCCGCAGGCGGCGTAGGAGGTGTGCCGGCCGCGTTCGAAGACCACGATCTCGCGGTCCGGGTGTTCCCGGCGCACCTTCGACGCCGCGCTCATGCCCGCGGCGTCGCCGCCGATGACGACGAGTTTGCGATCGTTCATGGCGTCTTCCTGATCCGTTCGGTTGGGTGTTGCCGAGGCATCGGGCGGCGCCCCCGCGCAGTGGTGCGTCGGAGGGCACCGCTGGCCAGGGCCGAGCCCGGAGGAGTCCTGAGTGGAACATTTTCCGGTAGACTCGGCAACCACGGGCGGACCTGTCTGCAGGCCCTGCCCGGGATACCCGCCCACACCGTCTTCCCGCCCCCATGGACCGACTGACGATCACCCGACCCGACGACTGGCACCTGCACCTGCGCGACGGCGATGTGCTGGAGACGGTGCTGCCGGACAGCGCGCGCCGGTTCGCGCGCGCCATCGTGATGCCGAACCTGAAGCCGCCGGTCGTGACCACCGCGGATGCCCTGGCCTACCGGGAACGCATCCTCGCGGCACTGCCCGCGGGCGTCGCCTTCGAGCCGTTGATGACGCTGTACCTGACCGAGGCCACCGCGCCGGAGGAGATCGTGCGGGCCTGCGACAGCGGACACGTGCACGCGGTGAAGTATTACCCGGCCGGCGCCACCACCAATGCCGCCAGCGGGGTCGTGGATCCGCGGCGCTGCTATCCGGTATTCGAACAGATGCAGCGGCAGGGGGTGCCCCTGCTGGTGCACGGCGAGTCGATCGACCCGGCGGTGGACGTGTTCGACCGGGAGGCCGTGTTCATCGAGCAGACACTGGCCTCCCTGGTGCGCGACTTTCCGGGATTGAGGGTGGTCCTCGAACACATCACCACGCAGGCGGCCATCGACTTCGTCACGGAGGCGTCATCGAATGTTGCGGCGACGATCACCGTGCACCACCTGCTGATGAACCGCAATGCAATGTTCCAGGGCGGCATGCGCCCGCACCACTACTGCCTGCCGGTGCTGAAACGCGAGCGGCACCGCAAGGCCCTGGTGCAGGCAGCGACCGGCGGCAATCCCAAGTTCTTTCTCGGGACCGACAGTGCGCCGCATCCCCGGGATGCCAAGGAGTCGGCGTGCGGCTGTGCCGGCGTGTACACCGCCCATGCGGCCATCGAGCTGTATGCGGAGGTCTTCGAGGCCGCCGGGGCACTGGACCGGCTGGAGGCCTTCGCGAGCTTCCACGGCCCGGATTTCTATCGCCTGCCGCGCAATCGCGACCGCCTGGTGCTGGAAAAGGCGGACTGGACGGTGCCGGAGGAGGTCCGGTTCGGGTACCTCCCGGGCGTCCCCCTGCGCGCCGGAGAGGCGATCCACTGGCGCCTGGCCTGAGGCGGGCGTCCGTCGGCCAGGATCAGTCGCGCGGCCCTTCCGTCTCGAAGATGGCGTAATGGAAGACCGTCTTCGCGTCACTGTCTTCCTCGCGCCTGCCGAGGCGCGAGGGGAGGGCGTGACCCTCGATCCGCTGCTTGAAATCGTCGCCGGTTCGGATCACCAGGACCGCGCGCTCGATCTCGGGAATCGGCGCATTGGAGATCAGCACCATGCCATCTTCCGTAACCGGCCGCTCCGATGCGATCACCTTGAGAGGTTCGCCGTCCCCGGCGAGGTCGGAGAGCAGACCGGGATAGCGGTTGAGCTTCATGCCGCGCTTGTCGATCACGATCCCTTCGGGCGCACCGGCAAGTGCGTCCTCGATCACCTTCAGCTGTTCCTCGCTGAGGAGCTCGTTGATGTTTCCTTTCCAGGGCATATGGGACCCCCTTGACTCGAGTGGACAGTGGCCGGCGCAGCGCCACGCGCGTGACCGGTATCTGCCGGTGCCAATCGCCTTCCGGTTGGCACGAACCGCCTCTGCGCCTCGGGGCCCGGCAATGCCCATTGTAGACCGGCGCGGGGCTCGGCGGGGTATTCAGCGCCGTCGGCTCAGTGATCCCAGCAGGCCGCGCATCACCTCGCGTCCGATCTGGGCGCCGATCGATCGCGCGGTGCTCTTCACGGTGGCGGTGATCACACTGTCGCTGCGGGCGCCGCGCTGCTTCGCGGGTGCGCGTGCGGGACGCTCCTGCTGGGGCCGCACCGTCGCCGTCTGCTGTGCATCCAGCGCGGCCTCCGCCTGCTGCTTCAGGATTTCGTAGGCCGAGTCGCGGTCCACGGGCTCGTCGTAGACTCCCGCCAGCACTGAACCGCGCATCCGTTCCTGACGCTCTTCCGCCTGCAGCGGACCCATGCGGCTCGACGGCGGACGAATGAGGGTGCGTTCCACCGGCGTCGGGCTGCCCCGGTCGTCCAGCACCGACACCAGGGCCTCCCCGACGCCGAGCTCGGTGATCACCTGCTCGGTGTCGAGGGCCGGATTCGGCCGGAAGGTCTGCGCCGCGACCCGCACCGCGCGCTGGTCCCGCGGCGTGTAGGCCCGCAGCGCGTGCTGAATACGGTTGCCCAGCTGGCCCAGCACCGCGTCGGGGACATCGGAAGGGCTTTGCGTGATGAAGTAGATGCCCACGCCCTTTGAACGGATCAGCCGCACCACCTGTTCGATCCGCTCGCTCAGCTGCCGCGACCTGCCGTTGAAGAGCAGGTGGGCCTCGTCCAGGAAGAGTGCGAAGCGGGGCCTGTCCGGGTCGCCGACCTCGGGCATCTGCTCGAACAACTCCGACATCAGCCAGAGCAGCAGCGTGGAATACACCAGCGGACTGTTCCGGTACAGGTGCTCGGCGTGCAGGATGTTCACCACGCCACGGCCGTCCGCATCCGTCTGCAGAAAGTCGTCCAGCGTCACCGCCGGCTCTCCGAAGAAGCCGTCGCCGCCCTGGGCCTCCAGCGTCAGCAGAGCGCGCTGGATCGCCCCGATGCTTGCGGGGGAGACATTGCCGTACTGCGGGCCGAGCGTCCTGCGGTTCTCGTGGACCCAGGCCAGCATCGCGCGCAGGTCCTTGAGGTCCAGCAGGAGCCAGCCCCGGTCGTCCGCCACCCGGAAGACCAGCTGGATGACGCCGGTCTGGGTGTCGTTGAGGTTGAGCAGACGGCTCAGCAGCACCGGGCCGAAGCCGGCGATGGTCAGGCGCAACGGATGACCCTGTTCGCCAAGGGGATCCCAGAACACGCTCGGGGCACCCCGCAGCTCCAGCGGATCGAGGCCGACGCGACGGGCGCGCTCGCTGAGGCGTTCACTTGCGTCCCCGGCCGCCGAAATTCCCGATAAGTCGCCCTTGATATCGGGCACGAAAACGGGAACGCCGAGGTCGGAGAGGGCCTGGGCGAGCACCTGCAGCGTGACTGTCTTGCCGGTGCCGGTAGCGCCGGCGATCAGGCCATGACGATTGGCCATCTGCGGAAGAATGGTGACGGGCCGGTCGGCCTTGCCGAGGAACAATGCCTGATCGTTCACGAGGTCTCCACGGAGGAGGTGGTCAGGTGCAGGATTCTACCCGAGCCCGGCGGGGGCGAGGAGATCCGGCCTCGCGCGGTCCGGATGGGCGCTGCGGAAAATTCGGGGGAGAATGCGGCGGTCACGGTGAGTCCATACAATAGCGAAAACGGTCGCAACCACGGATATTGCCAATGACCCGCATCACAGTGATCGGCGCCGGCTTCGGTGCCCTGACCGCCATTCGCAAACTGCGCGCCGCCGATCCGGCCCTCGGGATCGACGTGATCGCCCCCCGTCCCGAGCTGGTGTACTACCCGAGCACCATCTGGATTCCGACCGGTCTGCGCACGCCGGAGGATGTGGTCGTGAACCTGGAGGGCTTCTTGCGCCGCATGGGCGTGAACTATCACCAGGCATCGGCCACCGGCCTGAAGGACGGCGGGCGGACGGTACTGACCGACGCGGGCGAGGTCACGAACGATGGACTGATCATCGCCTCGGGCGGGCGCTTCATCAAGAAGCTGCCGGGGATCGAGCATGCGATCACGCCCTGCGAGGGCGTCGAGGCGGCAGTGAGGATCCGCGACCGGGTGGCGGAGATGCAGGGCGGGACCATTGCCTTCGGCTTCGCGGGCAACCCGAAGGAGCCGACCGCGATGCGGGGCGGACCCGTGTTCGAGTTCATGTTCGGGATCGAGCAGCACCTCCGCAGCCGCGGCGACCGCGACCGCTTCCGGCTGATCTTCTTCACGCCCGCCCCGAAGCCGGGCAACCGCCTGGGGCCGAAGGCGGTCGACGGACTGCTGCGCGAGATGAAGCGGCGCGGCATCGAGACCCACCTGGGCCACAAGCTGAAGGGGTTCGAGGCCGACAGGGTGACCACCGAGGGCGGCGAGTTCGGCGCGGACCTGATCGTCTTCATGCCCGGCATGACCGGTAACGCCTGGTTCGACAACACCGACCTTCCACGCTCGGACGGCGGGCTTCTGAAGGCCAACGCCCACTGCCAGGTCGAGGGCCGGGACAAGGTGTACGTGGCTGGCGATTCGGGCAGTTTTCCGGGTCCGGACTGGCTGCCGAAGCAGGCGCACATGGCCGACCTGCAGGCCGAGGCCGCGGTCAGGAATCTGCTCGGGGAACTCGGGGGTCAGGCCCCCGAGGCCACCTTCAAGCCCGAACTGATCTGCATCGTGGACACCAAGACCAGCGGGATCCTGGTCAAGCGCACCGAGAAGAGCAACCTGATGCTGCCCTCGACGCCCGTGTTCCACTGGGCCAAGCGGGCCTTTGAGTGGTGGTATCTTCGGCAGTACCGCTGATCCGCGCCACTACGTGTACAGATGGGCCGACGACGGATGCGGGGTGCGTGCCGTCGCGGGTGACCTGGGAGATCCCGGTGATTGCTGATAGCAGGGACAGGCCCTTCCACCCCGCGTGGTGGCTGCCGGGAGCGCACCTGCAGACCATCGTGCCCAACGTCTGCCGGCTGCGTCGGGCGCCCATGCTAAGGCGCCAGTCGATGACCCTGCCCGACGGCGATTTCCTGTTTCTCGACTGGGGCCCCGATCCCGGAGGGCCCATCGTCGTGCTGCTGCACGGTCTCGGCGGGAGCAGCCGCTCCGCCTACGCGCGGGTGCTGATGCGCGCCCTTCACGAATCCGGCTTCTGGGCCTGCACCATGCACTTTCGGGGCGCGACCGGCGAGCCGAACCGCAAGCTGCGCAGCTACCACATGGGGGAGGGCGAGGACCCCGCGTTCGTGCTGTCGGAGTTGCGGCGCCGTTACAACCCGCGCAGGCTGGCCGCGGTGGGGGTGTCCCTGGGCGGCAGTGCCCTGCTGCACAGCCTGGCGGCGGCTGACGAGGGCGCCGCCGTCGACTGTGCGGTCGCGATCTCGGTACCGTTCCGGCCGCACCAGGCCGAGGAACGGCTGAACCGGGGCTGGTCGCGGCTGTATCAGCGGCATATCCTGCGTCAGTTGCGGCGGATGTGGCAGGACAAGTGCCGGGCCCTCGCGCGCCCCGACCTCGCGGCCGATCTGCACCGCATCCGCAGGTTCCGCGATTTCGACGCACGCATCACCGCGCCGGTGCACGGCTATGCCGACGCTGACGACTATTATGACCGCGCCAGCAGTGTGCAGGTATTGCGGAACATCCGGGTCCCCACCCTCCTGATTCATGCCCTCAACGATCCCTTCATGATGCCGGACAGCGTCCCGCGGCCCGACGAGCTGTCCCCCTGCGTGACGCTGGAGACGCATCGCGCAGGCGGCCACGCGGGATTCATGGAGAATTCGGGGCGCAGCTATCTGGAACGACGGGTTCCCGCTTACCTGCTGGAACAGTTGCAAAACGATTGACCCGTGTCGGGTTGCCAGGGGGCCGCGCCGGCTCCCGCTGGCGTCCGCCCCCGGAGGTATGCATGCTTTGGAAGATTCTCACCCTGGCCGTGCTGATCGGGTTCGCCTGGTGGCGGCTGCGCCAGTGGCTGCGCGAGCGGCGCCTGCGCGCCGCGGGGGAACCGGTGCCCGAGCCGCGCCGGGTGCGGCCGATCAGTATCCTGGCGGGTGCAATGCTGCTCGGCTACGGGGGGTACCTGGTCTGGGTGCTGATCGCGCAGGCGATCGGCACCTTCGGGGAGTGAGGGCCGGCAGGTCCGGTTGAACGAAGCACCTGCCTGCGGGTCGCAGAGGCAAAGGGAACGGGAGAAGGTGATGACGCGCCTGTCGAAGACCGCCGTCTGGTGTGCCGCGCTGCTGCTGTCACTCTTGTCTGCGCAGACCGTCGCGCGCGCACCCGCGGTGCCGGTGGAGGAGATGCTGCCGGTGGAACTGGCGACAGTGGGGTTCGAGAGTGGGAGTGGTTCGCCGGTCGTGGTCCTGCGCGAGCCGGCCTCCGGGGACGTGGTGCTGATCAGCATCGGCTCCGGTGAAGCCCTCGCGATCCTGCTGGCGCTGCGGGATGTTCCGACACCGCGTCCAATGACCCACGACCTGCTCGCCTCGGTGATCGGGAGCCTGGATGCCGAGGTCGAACGCGTGCTGGTCGACGCCCTTGTCGGCGCCACCTACACCGGCGTGATCGAGCTTGGTGTGCCAGGGCGCGAAGGCCCCGTGCGCGTCGATAGCCGGCCGAGCGATGCGCTGGCGCTGGCGGTTCGCACCGGCGCCGAGATCCTGGTGTCGCCCGATGTGCTGATGGCCACGCGCGGGCTGGAGTTCGAGGGACTCCCCGAGTCGCAGCAGGTGGTGAGCGCTCTGGGCATCACCGTCGGCGAAGTGACCCCGGATCTGCGCGAGGCCCTGGGTCTGCCGGACGACCCGGGTCTGGTGGTGAGCCGGACCGTGGGCGAGGCCGAGGAACTGGGGCTCGAACCCGGCGCGCTGATCCTTGAGGTGAACGGGAGGGTGCCCCGGTCCCCGATGCAGTTCCTGGATCTGGTGCGCGGGACCGAACCCGGGAAGCGGGCGCGGGTGCGGATCTGGCAGGATGGCGAGACCCGGGAGCTGCAGCTGTCCACCGATGTTCCGGAGCGCCCGACCCCTGAGCGCAACCCAGCCGACGGCGACGCACTGGAAGTCTGAACCGGCCGCGCCTTTTCCCTGCCAGGGGTGAAGCGGGGCCGTGACGGTGGGTTGCGCTCCTGCCGCGCGCAGCTACCAGGGAATGGTGCTGCCGTCGACGTCGATGAAGCGCCCGTTGTCCGCCGGGGAGGCGTTGTCCAGCGTCCTTAGCATTGCGGTCACGGACTCCGTCACGGTGATCTCGGCGTTGGGTCCGCCCATCTCGGTCCGGACCCAGCCCGGGTGCAGGATCAGGGTCCGGATGCCCTCACTGTCGAGATCGCGCGCAAGGCTGACGCCGACCGCGTTCAGCGCGGCCTTCGACGAACGGTAGATGTAGACGCCGCCGGACCCGTTGTCCCCGATCGAGCCCATCTTCGAGCTCAGCAGTGCGATGCACGGCTGGCGGGCCATCCGCAGTTGCGGCAACAGGGTCTCGACGACCTGGCGCGGGGCAATCGTGTTGACCCGGAAGGTCTCCAACCAGGCCTTCTCGTCGGTGTCGCCAAGGCGGTCGGGCACCGGGCCGTAGACTCCCGCATTGCTGATCAGCAGGTCGAGCGCGCGATCGCCGATGGTGGCGGCGAGATTCACGCGGTGGGCGGGACTGGTCACATCCAGCGGCAATACGGTGAGCTGGTCCCCGTGGGCCTGAGCCAGCTCCATCAGTTCCGGCGACCCCTCCGGGTGACGGGCGCCGGCGAAGATCCGATCCCCGCGGGCGACGAGTTGGCGCACGAACTCCAGTCCGATTCCCCGGCTGCATCCGGTGATGACCACAGTCTTCATGGATTCCTCCTCTGGTGTGTGGGTCTTCAGGTCTGCTGATAGCAGAACAGGCGTTGTTGGACCACATCGGCGGTTACCCGAAGGCCCATCCCGTGCACATCGTACAGGCGCAGGGCATCGGCGACCGCGGGGTCCGCCGCCTCCTCCGCGTCGGGCGTCAGCCTGCGCTCCTGCGGCAGGGAGTCCAGCCAGCCGGGCTGAAATTCGGTACCCGGTTCCTGCGGGAACAGTGCGACATAGCCGATCCGGGACTCAACCAGATCCTGGAAGAAGTGCGATCCGAAGGAGAGGTCGGGGATCATCCCGGCGCCCAGTTCCGCCACCTCGGCCAGCACTGCCACCCGGTTGATGTCCGCAAAACGCACCGGAATTCCCAGCTCCGGACTGCTGGTGCCCCAGCGCCCCGGTCCGATCAACAGGGTGGGGCAGTCGTCGCGCTCCCGTATCAGCCGGTTCAGGTGCCCCACGAGACGGGCCACAGCGAAGCGCTGGGAGGTGCTCAGGGCGCTGTAGCGCGGTCCGTCGACGTGAATCACGCGGTCGATCGGCTGGTCGATGTTGCCGCCCATGAACCGGCCCCGGCTGGCGAAGAGGAGTCGTGCCGCGCTGACCCTCTCCGGAAGTGCGACCTGCCGCCCCTGGCCCAGCGTCTGCAGGGGCCGGCACTGGACCAGGTTCACCGATGGCGTGCCGTCGTCGTCGAGGTGCAGGGTGAACTCGATGTCGACCGGATATTCGTAGGCCCTCTCCAGCTCCTTCATCATCCGCCGCATCATCGAAACCAGGCGGGTCTCGCGCAGCAGGGGGTTGAAGGTCAGGCGCCATACGGCTCCGCCGCCAGGCCGTGCGCGCGAACGTCGGGTCGCCTCGCGATCGAGCTCGGCGGTCCAGCGCAGGGGCAGGTCGGGGGCATCCGCGGCCAGCTGGCGGAGCGGCATCGAACGCAACCGGTTGTCGAGAATGTCGAGCACATCCACCGTGTGCTGGGAGTACCGGTAGGCATCCTCGGTATCCCGGTAGGGGCGCCGCTGTGGCTGATCCAGCGCGACCACGCAGGCGTGGTCGCCCTCGATGCGTTCCACCGCCCGCGTTCCGAGGCCGAGCACCAGCCGGAGCATGCCGGCATCCGGGTCCATATCCGGGCTCCAGGCGAAGACGTTTCGTGAGACGCCGACCCCGGCCGCGTCCGGAAGGTAGAACGGACCGTGATAACGCCCGTTCACGCGCTGCAGCAGCAGCGCCATCGGCTCCTCCCGTTGCGCCAGACCCCGCTGCTGCCGATAGACCAGCGCGTCCTCGCTCATGCTGGAGGCGAAGACCGTCCGGATCGCATCCTCCAGCTCCGCGAGGCGGGCCTCCGGCGTCCCCTGGTTCACCCGGAAGGTGCTCTGGTATTTGCCGGCGAAGGCGTTGCCGAAGCCATCCTCCAGCAGGCTGCTCGAGCGGACCAGGATCGGATACTGCCCGAAGTAGTCGAGTACCCGTTCCAGTTCGAGCCTGACTTCACCGGGGATCTCGCCGCGGAGCATGTCATGGTGCAGCGAACGGGCCTCCTCGAAGTAGCCGGCCTCGGTGCGCTGGCGCATGATCCGTGGCCACCAGCCGTTGTGCACGAGGTAGGCGTAGTAGACGTCCGAGCCCAGGTGAAAGGAGTCGTGGGGTTCGAGGTGCTGCGACCAGTGCTCCGGGTCCTCGGTGAGCAGTATCCGGCGGGCGAGCAGCATGCCGACCGCCTTCCCGCCGATGTAGCCGGTTCCGATCATGCGGCTGCGGACGGCCAGCAGGTCCTCCAGCGTCAGGTATCGGCGGGCCAGATCGAGCATGCGCGCATCGCGCCCGATCAGGATCTGCAGCAGGTGTTCGTGCACCTCGCGGCACCGCATCGGGTCGGCCCCGGACGGCTCCAGCTCGCCGGCCTCGAGGAAGATCCGGTCCCAGCAGTCCAGCTGGCGTCGGCTGGCGCCCTCGCTCCGGTGCGCGAGGGCGGCCTGCAACCGGGTGGCGTCGCTGCTGTCGATCACCGGGAGGAAGCGTTCGCCGCGCTGGCGGTGCGGAAGGAACATGGTCGCCGACTGCCGGCGCCACACCTTCACGGGCTGGATCTGGCGTTCTCCGTTGGCGTGGTGCACGTCGACCAGGACCTGCGTGGTCTCGCGGATCCTGGACAGCGTGACGTGGGAATGCTGCTGCGGGTGGAGGGCGAAGTAGGCGACCGTGTCCAGTTCGAAGAGATGGGGGCAGACCACGCGGAAGAAGTTGCCGACCATGTAGTCGGTGGCCCAGGCGGAGAGCAGTTCCGACAGACAGTCGCAGACGTAGAAGGCGCCGCGGCCGTGCTGCGTGATCAGATCGTATACGCGGCCGGTAAACGACGCGAAGCCAACGCTGGCATCGATCTCCACGATATCCACCCCTGGTCCGGGAGTGACCAGCGGAGCGTGGCTCGCGAAGCGCAGGTAGATGATCAGCCGGTCATTGGCGGCTGCGGCGGCGACGAAGGGGCCCACGAACCGGCGGTAGTCGGCGATGTCATCCACCCGCCAGACGACGTTGTCGCCAATCCGCAGGCCGTCCAGCACCTCGTCCAGCCCCTGGATACCGGTGGAGACGAAATCCGCGGGCGCTGCGCCGTCCATCAGGTGGTCGCGTTCCGGTTCATCGGCGACCCGAAGGGGATCCGGCTGCCCCCTTCAGCTGATTTCCGGTACCATCGCGGGCGCACCGCGGATGCACACCGACGAGATGTTTCAGTTGCACAGGCCGATACCGGGGGCGTGGCGGAACTGGTAGACGCAGCGGACTTAAAATCCGCTGGGAGCGATCCCGTGCCGGTTCGATTCCGGCCGTCCCCACCATTTGGAGGCAATGGTCTGTCGAGACCTCGGATTCCGAGTGCCCTGGCAGGCTGCTGTCTCATGTCTCCGGCGCGTCACCCAGGTACGGTATGGGCGGGCGCATCTCGGATCCTCTCCTGGTGGGCCATGCGGAATATCCAGTACGGGATCGGCGGGCCGTGCGTATCGTGATTCAGCATAGCACCACCGCCCGTGCTGTGTGTCGCTCCTGGATTCAGGGTTCGTTCCAACGGCAGCATGTCGGCTGTTTCGGCCGCGTTTGTCAGGCTTCAGGCTCAGAAGCTGACGCTCCAGCCCACCACGAACAGATCCTGACTGCCGCTCTCATCGGTGGACCCATAGGCCAGAGAGATCTCACCGAGATCGCTCGATTTGGTGATCCCCAGCATCCAGAAGGCGTAGCCGTCCTCATCGCTGTCGTCCGGATCGGAGTAACCGAGCTCGCCATTGAGGCCGATGCTCGGGACGATCTCGTGTCCCGCGCCGGCGCGCCAGATGATGTCGCCTTGGGCGGCGCTGTCGTCGGCGTGGACGGTGTAATCGAATCCTGCGAAGACCGGACCGAAGCCGGCATACGCCTGAACTTCGCCGAAGTCTTCCTCATCCAGTTCCGGGAAGTAATAGAACACGTAGGCGACGTCGAAATCCAAGGTGCCGGCGGAGAAACCGTAACCGCCGTACAGATCGACTTCCTGGCCCTCGCCACTGCCCAGTGTCGATGTCCATGTGCCGAGAAAGATGCCGGAGTCATTTTCGTAATGGACACCGCCCTGCACGACGGCATTGTTGTCGGATCCGGATTCACCGTCGTCGAGGTAGTCGCTGAACACGCCGACGTTGAATTCGAGTGTGGCCTGCGCCACGTTGCCGATCATCAGGGCGCCGGTCATCAGGAGGACGCTGGTGCCGAGCCGGATGGAGTGAACCCGCGAGAAAGTGTTCAAGGTATGCGCTCCTTATTCTGGGTTTTCGAGTCGCGAACGATGAAGATGTGGTTTGTTGAAGGATGCCGAATCGGAGGCGGGGCCCTGCCTCGGATCCGTGGGAATGAAGAGAAGGAAGAGAGGGATCATCTTGTTTTTCTGGCTGGTTTGGGCCGTTCTGCTCCGGCAGCTGGATCTGTGACTGGCGCCGCCCGGCGTTGAGGCTGGCGACTACCCCGGGACCTCCAGCATTGCGACCGACGGGATGGTTCCGGGTGGTCTCCGCTCCCGCTCCCCTTGCTTGCCGGAGTTCGTGTCCGCGACCTGCTCCAGCGCACGGGCAAACGTAGAGACGCCGGAAGAGCGCAGCAGCACGCAGGGTTTTGCGTAGCGCTTGCAGAAGCGTTTGGAGCGGTTGTAGGCGTCGTGACTCACGCAGTCGATGGTGCAGATGACCACATCGGCCGATGACAGCAGGGAATTCAACCGCTGAGGCTTGTCCTCGATTCCGCCGTCGTGGTGCTCGAACTCGCCGTTGCACCGCGCGACCAGCTCCCGATAGTGTTCGATGACCTGGCTGCGTCCGCCAACGCACAGGATTCGGCGACCACACAGATTGGGGCAGCCAGGCGGCCCTGAAGCCGAGCACCCGTCGCAGGCGTTGGCGCCTGGGTTCAGCAGGCGTTCGAGGGCCTGGCGCTGTGCCGATTGCTCATGGGCTTCCCGCGCCAGGGCATTCGCACGCCTGTTGGCGAGGTCGCAAGCATCCCTCCAATCCTTGACCTCGGCCCGGAGTCTTTCAGCGCGTTGATCGGCGGCGCGTGCGCGCCTCGCGTGGGCCGTCACACGCTCCTGGAGGCGGGTGCCCCCGAGGCTCTTGAGACGCTGGATTGCGCCGGCTTCCCGGGCCTTCGCCAATCGACCTTCCTCCTGTGCGGTTGCAACCTGCGCCTGCAGCTGGCGGAGCCGCCGGTCGCGGTTGTCGATGGCTTGTCGATGGCGGTGTTGCTGCGCGTCCAATTCCTGGCGGAGCCGCTGGATCTCCGAGCGTGCGTCCTGGAGTTTCCTCAGATCGGCGCGTTGGCCCGCGCCGATCTGGTGAGAAAGCATGTGTATCTCTTCGTACGCGCTGTGGGTCAGGCGGGTGTCGCACAAGGGATGGGTGACCAACGCCCAGAAGCCTCCCGGAACGTCGCCCTCATGAAGGGTTTGCTGCCACAGCGACTCGAGTTGATCACGCGACCGGGCACGCGTGAACCGCCGCACAAGACCGCCGTGGGTGCGTTCCAAGGCCTTCTGAGCCGCACGCGACAGCGCGTTGCGATGTTCGGACGAGGCAACCAGGTGCAGGTGGACCGCGTAGTCGGTCATGGCCTCCACAGCGACGCCCTGTGTTCTGGCGATGCGGCGCCAGGCGTCGATGTCGAGACAGGTGCCGATGACAGGGCAATGGAGTTGCCGACGCAGCTCCCAGAGCTTGCGTCGTTTGCGGGAAGGGGCCCCGGTTTCTCCGGGATGCCCGGCGCTGGCCGGCGGAGCCGACTGGGTCGGCTGCGCCGGGTGCGCCTCGCCCTGAGGGTCCCGCAGGAGCAGTACGGAGACCGGATTCGGCCTGCCATGGTTGATGCCGCCGCACATCGCTCTTACGGTTCCCTTACTTGGTCAGAATGAGCTTGCCGTTTCGGGTCTTGCGCAGGGTGTAGGTGTGGCCCTGGTGGTCGATTTGCAGGACCTGCGCGTTGCCGAACAGGACCTGGCTGTCGATCACCGCGGTGCCGACGTTTCCGCCGGCTGGTGCAGGACGCGCCTGTTCCCCGGGATGAGCCCTTTTTTCAGTCGATATCTGCATGATTGAGATCGCTTCAGAACCGGGTCCGCAGCAGCGTGGATAGGGAATAGCTCACGCCCTTGTTCACCAGCATGTTCAGCGCGACCTTCCCGATTTCGGCGGCGATGGGACGCTGTGCAGCGGCAAATGTGCTCGGCGCGCGACCTCCCGGGGCCAGAGGGAGGGTTGCCTGAGGGCACTCTTGTTGCAGCCTCTGCAGGAGTTCGGCCCCCGAGGTCTCGCAGGTGTCGTAGAACACGGTGACGCTGCCGGCCTTCTCGTTCAGGCGCAGGCTGCGGACGGCGGGAAGGGCTCGCAGTCGGCGCAGGGCTTGCGAGCGCTCGCGGGATTCGCTTCGGAACAGGCGCGCGCGAATACGCACGCGCCCGGGAACGTGATGCAGAAATTCGTTCATCGGAGGTCTCCAGTCAGGTCCTGTTGATCCCGGAAGGGCGAGACACCGTTCCGGTAGCTACGATACGACGATTGACATCGTAATGCGAATCGTTCAGATTCGCAACCACAGTCACTATGATTTTCCGGGGAGAGGGCGGTGACGATCGTCAGCACACTGAAGGGTCGGGCCCGGGTTCGAGCGCGGGTGCTCCGGTCGCCGCGGGGAGCCACCCGCATTGCCGAGCAGATCGCGACGATCCCCGGCGTTCTCGACGTGCGCCCGAACCCGGCCGCGCGTTGCCTCGTGGTCACCTTCGCCCCGGATGTGCTGGAGATCGAGACGCTGGAGGAGCGAGCGGAGTCGCTTTGTCAGGCCGCCGAGCGGGTACCGCGTGGCAACGGCCGGGGCCTTTCGCGGCAGCTCAACCGCGCCACGAAGTACGGGATGCTCGCGACCCTGGCGAGCTCACTCGCCTATGGGTACCTGGGCCGGAAAAAGGCACACATCGGCTTCGGTGCCGCCTTTCTGGTCTTTGCCGGAGCCCATGTCTTCCGGTATCAGGGCAGCCTGATGCGCTGATCCGCAACGCCCCAATCGCCCGTGCTGCCGCGAGCTGTGGCTCCTTCCCTCAGGTGTCCTCGGGTTCTTCCGACCTGCCTGCCTCGGCAGTCTTCTGCACACGCTTGCGCGCCGTGGCGCGCGTGGGGCTCTTGCGGGTGGTCGTCCCGCGCGTCGGGGTCCGTGGCTTGGGTCGCGGGGTTTCCGCGACCGTTGCGGCGCCAACGGTGGTCGGATCGGCATCCTGGCCGCGCTCGGGCAGGGACTCGCGACCCCTCCTCAGCCCCCGGGCGACCTTGGCGGAGACCTCATCCGCGGTGTCCCGTGCCCTCCGGGACAGGCTGCCCGTCTTCCGGCGCAGGTCATCGCGAAGCTGTTCGTCGCGGAACAGGTAGACCGCCAGGCCACCGACGACGGCACCGGCTACAAAGGGAATCAGGTGATAGGCCATGAGCAGGTTCCTCGATTCAAGAGCGTGTCAAAAGCGTGATGGGTAGTCGTCACGCGGAATCGTCACCCGGGACAGCGATGGCTCCGCGGAGTCCAGTCCGCGCAATGCCCTGACCAGCAATCCCACGGTGGTGCCGTTGTGCATCAGGGCGGTGGCCACTGGGGAGAGCCAGCCGAGCGCCGCACCGACCATCACGCCGGTATTGACCCCGATCGCCGCGCGGTAGTTGCTGGCGACGATGGCCATGGTGAGCTGGGCAACCTCGATCGCCTCGGGCAGCAGATCGAGCCGGTCCTCGAGCAGGACGACATCCGCGGTGGCGCGGGCCAGTTCCGTGCCGCGTGACATTGCGATGCCGACGTCGGCAGCCACCAATGCGGGGCCGTCGTTGACGCCGTCCCCGACAAACGCGACCCGGCGGCCCTCGGCCCGAAGCTGTTCCAGCACCCGGGCCTTGTCCTCCGGCACCTGTTCTGCAAAGACCTCGTCAATCCCGAGTTCCCGTGCGAGGGCATCGGCCCGGCGCCGCTGATCGCCGGTGAGCATTACCAGGTGCCGGATGCCCATGCGTCGAAGGCCGGCGAGCACCGCAGGGGTGTCATCGCGCAGCGTGTCGCGCAGGGCGATCAACCCGACCGCCTCACCCGCCGTGCCCACGTACAGCAGGGTCTTGCCCTGTTCCTGGAGGACGGCGATGGCCGCCTCGAAGCCATCGAAGCGCACGCCGTGGTGCTCCTCGAGAAAATGCCGGCTGCCGATCAGGAGCCGGTCCCCGTTCACCGGACAGGTCA
This sequence comes from Thioalkalivibrio sp., assembly GCF_041690275.1. NCBI lineage: Bacteria > Pseudomonadati > Pseudomonadota > Gammaproteobacteria > Chromatiales > Ectothiorhodospiraceae > Thioalkalivibrio > Thioalkalivibrio sp. The sequence goes on along the minus strand of NZ_JAWLHP010000003.1, from coordinate 5,314 downwards.
TGCCATGGGCGACGAGGTAGTCGACCTCGCCATGGTCGATGTGATTGAGCTTCTCCTCGCGGGCCTTGCGCACGATCGCCTCCGCGATCGGGTGGCTGGCATGCTCCTCGATGGAGGCCGTTACCGCGAGCAGACGGGCTCGGGACCAGCGGGCCGTGTCCAGTACGATCACGTCGCTGACTTCGAGATCGCTGTGTGTCAGCGTGCCCGTCTTGTCGAACACGACGGTATCGATCTCGGCCAGATGTTCGATGGCCTCACCCCCCTTGAGCAGGATGCCCTTCGAGGCGGCGCGGTAGATGCCGGAACGGAATGCGAGCGGGGTCCCGAGCTTGAGGGCGCAGGAATAATCGACCAGAAAGACCGATGCCAGGCGCCGCTGGTCGCCGGTCAGCGCGTAGATGAAACCGCCCGTGCCGAGGGTGAGATAAACGCGCTGATCGGCCAGCCGCTCCGCCATGCGCTGGGTGTCCGAACCCTTTTCCAGCGAGTTTCCGATGAAGCGGGCGATGCGCGCGGTGGTTGTCTCATCGCCCACGTGGCGGGCCTCGATCCGCAGCCGGCCGTCTTCGATCACGGTGCCGGCGATCACGTGATCCATCAATTCCTTCCGCACGGGGACGGGCTCACCGGTAATGCTGGACTGGTTGACCAGGGCCGTGCCGTCCAGCACGAGTCCATCCACCGGGATCCGCTCGCCAGGACCGACCTCGACGCGTTCTTCCATCCGGACCTGGTCGTCGGGAACCCGGACCAGCGTACCGCCCCGCTCGACCCACGCGAGGCCGGGTTCCGGCCGTAGCAGCCGACGCAGCATCCGGTCCGACTGTCGCTCCGTGCGGTGCTCGAGGTAACCGCCGAGCTGCATCAGGAAGTGGGTGACATTCGCGGTAAAATGCTCGCCCCGTCCGGCCGATAGACCGATCGCGATCGCATCAAGCACCTCCATCTTGATGCCCCGCCGAATCAGCGTATCGAGACCCTGCACCAGCGTTCCACCGATGTTTACAAAGGTGAGCAGGCGTCGGACCGGCCAGGGCAGGAACGGCAGCGCGAGCAGTAGAGCGATGCTCCCGATCAACGGAGCGGCTTCGGCCTCCCGCGTGGGTTCAGCCGCGCCGCTCGGAATCCGTCGGCGGCGGAGCCCCCGAAGGCCGGCAAGGATGGCCTCGCGGGTGGCCTCCCGGCCGTCGTAGGCGAAGATCACCGATGCAGCATGGCGATTGATTCTGACCGCCTCGACCCCTCGGATCGATTCCAGCCACGTCTCGAGCCAGGAGAAATCGATCAGGGGGTCGGTCAGCAGCGGAAGCCTGAAGCGCAACCGGACGGGCGTTTCATGAATCAGCCGCAGACCGTTTTGCTGCAACGTCTAATCCTCGTCATCCGGTGCCTGCGCGGTATGCAGTTCCGCCTCCGCGTCACGGAAGCGCTCCTTCATCTCTTCGACCCCGCCCTGAACCATGGACCAGGCCCGAACCGCCGCCTTGATCGCATTGTGCTGAACGGTCTCATTGGTCAGCAGGTAGGCCGCCAGTGCCCCGACGAGTGCACCCTTCAGGAAGCGGGGATTGGTCAGGTGGCCACCGCCAGTGGGCGCCGCCGGCTGTGCAGGCGGAGGGGGATACCCGGGCCCCCAGGGGAATTGGCCGTGCGGGTAGCCCGGCGCATGACCGGTGGGCGGGTAGCCGTGTCCATAGGGGTTAGGCATCTGCGGGCTCCTTGCTTGGACGGGTCAGGGTGTACATCACGGCGGTGCCTGTGGCGAGGGTCGCCGCGAGCGCCAGGATACGGTTCGGGCCGGCCATGCGACCGGCCGCTGTCGCAGCGGCGGTGGCAATGCCGGCGTGGAGGCCGGCCTGGGCGGTATTGCGCAGGGCCGTCTGCCAGGAGCTCTCCTCCCGTTGCATCCGGTGCAGATTCACCGCGGCGGCGCCGGCGGTACCCACGATCGCCCCCGTCTTTCCCGCCGCGAGCAGCGTGTGCCATTCGGATGGGTGTGCCCGGGTGTACGGATCCAATGGCGTGTGCCGTCCGCCGTAGGACGGGTTCGGTGCCAGATGATGGTTCATCGGGGGAAGTCCTCCGGTTGTGCCTGTGAACTGACTTCGGTGTTCGACGACTCGCCCGCGGTATCGGCATCGGTTTCCTGCCCGGTCCCGGCCAGGTTGTCCATCCCGGATTTCACGGCCTCGGCCGTCTTCGTGGCGCCGCCGACCAGCGCGTCGCGCAGGTTTTCGTTGGTGAGCAGCATCACTACGGCAGCGCCAACCATCGCCCCCTTCCAGAACTCTCCGTCGTCGAATCCGAAAAGGTCCTTGAGCATGCCGAGTCCGGCCTGATCGGCAAGACCGCCCATTGCGGCACCAAGGCCCGACGATTCGGCACCCGGCGGGGCGGTGCCGGGTGCGGGTCCGGGCGCACCGTGTCCGAAAGGTGCGCCTCCGTATCCGGGTGGACCGTATGGGCCGTATCCGTAGGGGGGTGAGCCGGGGCCGTAACCGGGTGGGGGGTACGCTGGCCAGGCAGCGCCTCCGGCCCAGCCCATCGCGGGGTGATGCGGCCAGGGCCCGATCGCGGCGGGCCCGTCGCCCGGCATTGGGCCCGCGCCCTGGGCTGGACCGGGATGTCCGTTCGGTGGAGTCGTGGCGCCGGCACTGGGGTCGGCGCCAGGGGCCGCACCGGCGTTTTGCCACGCGTGCTCGGGAGTATTCATGTGGGCTCCTTGTTGGATGGGGTATCGAGCTCCCTAAACGGGGCATCGCGGGATCGGGCGGGCAGGGCCTGCTCGAGGAGTGCCTGCAGACCCCTTTGAGCATCATCGCGATCGCCTTTCAGCATGAGTTCCCAGGTGCCGGGGGTGATGTGCCCGGCCGCGTATTCGATGATGATCGACCCCGCAGCGGGATTGATCCGCATACCGCGGATGCCACGAAGGGAGCGCAGTTCCTCGGTTACGCGGTTTCGGGCCACGCGATCGAGGTGCGACAGGAATGAGGGGGCGATCCGCAGACGGATCCGGCCGGGGACATGGTGGACGATCTGCACGTGGCCGCGCAGTTCCAGCAGGGTGTTGAGGTCGGGAGACGTCACCGAAGCCACCGCCGAGTGATCGCGCCGCCGAGATCGGAGTCTCGACCCGATCGGGTTCGGGCATCGCGTTCTCTGATCGGGCGTCGGCGCCCTTTCAGACCGGGGTGGGGCGAGTAGTTCTGCATGTCCAGCTGCCTTGCATAGCCGCATCAAGGGGTAGATGGCTGGCTCGCGAACCTGAGGCGAAGGCCCCCGGGCAGGCTGGCTGGCTGTCGGCTCCGGATTCCGGAGCCGAGATCCTGAGGATAGGAGAAATGGCGAGGTGTGGGCAAGATGGAGATGCCTCGCAGGCGCGTTCGCAAGTGGACATCCGAACGGCGTATCCCCCCCGTGCGATTTTCGGATGCCCCCGGGGCAGGGCAAGTGAACGACCGTGCCTCGCGTCAGCCTCCGCGTTCGTTTCAGACCCTTCAGAAATCCCGGTTCCTGCCGAATCCCAAGAGCAAGAGAGCCTTGCCCTGGGGTTGCCCTGGCGCGCAAGCGGGCCTGGCAGGCATCTCTCCGTGGCTTGGTCGAGATCCGCCGGCGCTGATGCGGGTACCCTGCTAGGTTCTTCGAGGATACAATAGAAATACCAGGTAACCTGCTGGTTTAACAGCGCAGTCACATTCGTGGAGGCTGCCGGAATGTCGCGGATCAGGGTGTGAAGAGGACGCTGTATCTGCTCGTGTTTTACCTCGGCCTGGCGGCCGCACCCCTGCCTGGGGCGGCGCCGGTGCCGGGCGTTCCCGACGTTCCCGACGTTGGTTCTCCTGCGAACTCCGGATTGCCGGAACCCCGCACGGAGGGGCTGCCGCCCCCGGGGCAAGTCGCGTTGCCGAAGGCGGCCGCCGCATCGGACGAGGCCCCCAGGCATGCCCGCCTGGGTGTGCAGAAACTCGCCTACCAGAGCCTGATCCACCGGGACCGGGATCGCCCCGGGGCGGTCGCGGAGTGGCGGCCCGCGCAAGGGACGGATGTGCGCGGGTTTGTCTTTCACCCGAAGATGCATGAGATCTCGGGGAACGCAGTGCAGGAGTCCGACCTGGAGCACCAGCTGCTCGGCGTCGTGGCCGCGCACGCGGTCCCTGTTGGAGGCAGCGGCAAGTTGAAACTGACCGGTGGCTGGGTCGCCGGTAACGAGGTGGCGGAGCGGTCGGATACCGGTGCGGAGGCGTTGAGCAGGAGCGCCTGGTCACTCGGTGCGGATGCCAGCCTGCTGGATACCCGGCTTCGGGTCTCGATCGAGCGGGCGGGTTCGGAACGGATCGAGGGCAGGGCGGGGTCCATGGTGGACCGGCGGGCGGCCGCCCGCCGGTTCGGGGCCGAGTGGAGGCCGAGTGCGTCCGGGGGGACGCAGTGGCATGCCGGCGCCGAATACAGCTGGGTGGGACCGGAGTTCGACAGCGCTGCGAATACTGACGTCAAGACCGACCGGGAACGCCTGCTGGCCGAGGGGGGGCTCGAGATCGACGAGTGGCAGATTCACCTTTCAGCGAGCCGCGAACGTGATGATGTAATCGGTGATCGATCCGGGGCCGCGGAGCAGAAGGAGCGCTACCGGCTCAGGACCACATGGACGCCGCCGGAGATCGGCTCCGGCTGGTGGCGGGGCCGCCCCCGCGTCCGCATGCACGCCGAGTCCGGCCGGAATGAACGGCTGCGGGTGGCAGAGAGCGGGTTGGCCGCGGCGGCCTACCGGCGCCTGCAACTGGAGTCCGATTTCAGTACGGACGCCGGCCGCTGGGGCGTGAGGGCCAGCCGGGGCCAGACACCGGGAGCGATCGACGCCGGGCGAGAGGCGGGGCTCGATACCGCACAGCTCGAGCTGTATCGGGACCAGCGTGGCCTCCGGGCCTTCCCGGTGAGGGCGCAGCTCGAGTGGCGTCAGCGCACGGACCGGTGGACAGGCACGACACAGGAGCGCTGGGAGGCGAGACTCGGTTCACGCACGCTGGTGCTGCACGATCGCGTTGATGCGGACTTCGACCTGCGGTATCGGCACCAGGGTCGTTCCGGTGCCGGGGTCGGGGAGACCGACCTGCAGCTCGGAGGCCGCATCGCCTGGACCCTGGACCACCCGACCGCGAACCGCGGTGGGCTCGCCCTTACCCTCGATGCGGAGTTCGCTGACCGAAGCGCAGTCTCGGGAAGCGAAGACGACGACTACCGCGTGTTGCTCACGCTCTCCGGGAATAATCCGCTCGCCGACTGGTGACCGGGCGCTGGGTCGCTGTTGCTG